>ASHK01000109.1 GCA_000695745.1 Vibrio madracius
AATATGCCACACATATAATCCCGAMCCTGTATTCGCCCTGTGAGGTTTTTGTGTCAAAGAAGTTACTTTTTGGTCTAGTGTTGCTTGCCTCGCCTGCGATCTATGCTGAAGAATTTCTACCTCCAAGCGACACGGAAGATTCGCCACCCTCTCCGCTTCAATCCGAAGTGGAATTTGGCTATCAAGCGCACACAGGTAATACCGACTCTCAATCGCTCAATGCTCGTGTTGCCGCAGAGTATACAGAGGGTCGTCACCGTACTAGTGGAGAATGGAAATATTATCAGCTCTACAAAGACGGCGATGAAGATAAGAACCAACAGAACTACATAGTTCAAACCGACTATAAGTTAGGTCCTAAAGCGTATTTTATACGGAAACTATAACGGTTTTTCTTCGCTATACAGTTCATATTATGAAGATCATACAGTATCAGGCGGTTTGGGTTACCAACTCGCTAACCGAGATGATTTTCTATTTGAGGTGGAAATAGGTCCAGGTTTTCGTTATCAAGAACCCAACCTTGAAGAGATTGATGATAAAGACATCATCTTTAAAAACGTGGTTAAAGAAGCCATTATTCGTGGCAATATCAATTTGATTTGGAAACCTTTGGATAGCCTTACCTTCGGAACTAAACTGACGACGACATCAGGTAAAAGTAACACCCGTTTTGATACGGAATTAAACGTCACCAACGCGATTACCGAAACTATCGCTTTGAAGCTATCTTATGACAGCCAATACCACAGCAAAGTCCCAAGCCCTACATTAAGCAAGCGTGACTCAATCTTCACAGTCAATCTGCTATTTAGCTTCTGACCTTAAAAAGGACAAAAAAAACACCAGCCGAGGCTGGTGTTTTTCATTGTTCTTCTGACTGAGATTACTCAGCAGCAACAACTTGTAGGTTGATAGCAGCGAAAACTTCAGAGTGAAGTTGGATGCTGATTTCGAACTCACCAGTTGTGCGTAGAGCACCTTCAGGTAGGCGAACTTCGCTCTTAGCTACTTCAACGCCAGCTGCAGTGATTGCATCAGCGATGTCACGAGTACCGATAGAACCGAATAGTTTGCCTTCGTCACCAGCTTTAGAAGCGATAACAACAGCTTCTAGAGCGTTAACTTTCTCAGCACGAGCTTCAGCAGCTGTTAGTTGCTCAGCAACTTTAGCTTCTAGTTCAGCGCGACGAGCTTCGAACATTTCAACGTTACCTTTAGTAGCCATTACTGCCTTACCTTGTGGGATAAGGAAGTTACGAGCGTAACCAGATTTAACGTTAACTGTATCGCCAAGACCACCTAGGTTACCGATTTTATCAAGTAGAATAACTTGCATTGTTTAATTCCTCTATCTAAATAAACGGTGCCGATTACTGATGCTTATCAGTGTATGGCAGTAGAGCTAGGTAGCGTGAACGCTTGATAGCGCGAGCTAGCTGACGCTGATATTTAGCGCTTGTACCAGTGATACGGCTAGGTACGATTTTACCAGCTTCAGTGATGTAGTTTTTAAGAGTTGCTACGTCTTTGTAATCAATCTCTTGTACGCCTTCTGCAGTGAAACGGCAGAATTTACGACGACGGAAGAAACGAGCCATGGGCTATCTCCTGATCTAAATTAAAGTCTTGTTGTCGGTAATTGAATCAATTACCAAGTACTAAATGAGTAATGAATTACTCTGCAGCTGCTTCTGGCTTAGCTTCAGTACGCTCTTCGCGACGTGGAGCACGCTCTTCTTTCTGCTTAAGCATGATAGAAGGCTCAGTGATTGCTGCTTTAGTACGCATAATCATGTTACGTAGAACTGCATCGTTGAAACGGAAAGCAGTTTCTAGCTCATCAATAGCTTCTTGTGGTGCTTCAACGTTCATTAGAACGTAGTGAGCTTTGTGAAGCTTGTTGATTGGGTAAGCCAGTTGACGACGACCCCAGTCTTCTAGACGGTGAACAGTACCGTTAGCTTCAGTGATAGAACCAGTGTAACGCTCGATCATGCCAGCAACTTGCTCGCTTTGATCAGGGTGCACCATGAATACGATTTCGTAATGACGCATTGGTTGCTCCTTACGGATTATTAGCTTCCACGTTTGGCTCGGTCGTCCAGAGGAAGCAAGGAACGAATAAAAAGACCGAGAATTAAGGACCGCGAATGTTACATAAAGGACGGAAAATAAGCAAGCAATTTTAGAGGTTTAACGTGTAAGGTGATCACTCTTACTGCCTGAGCACCTAAAAAGCCTTGTTATTCATCGGCATAGATTTTTACCGTTAGCTCGCCACGGCTATCTACAGACGCACGGTACATCCCAGAGCTATTCATAGCAAAATGAACATCACCTTGAGCATCCACTGCAATTAAGCCACCTTCCCCTCCCATGGTTTTGAGCTCACCTTGAATCACCGTTTCACATGCCGTATGAACGTCTTCTTTTAGATAGCGCATTCGCGCCGCAACATCACCAGCAACGGTTTACGGATAAAATACTCACCCATTCCGGTAGTTGAAACTGCAACATTACCGTTTTCAGCAAAGGTACCCGCACCGATAATCGCGGTATCGCCCACGCGGCCGTACTTTTTATTGGTTACGCCACCTGTACTAGTCGCAGCCGCTAAGTTGCCGTGACTATCCAGTGCGACTGCGCCTACGGTGCCATACTTTTTATCATCTGGGTATTTTGACTCAGATAAGGCAAACAGTCCTTTCTCTTTCATCGAAAGCAATTGATCGTAGCGACGCTCTGTAAAGAAGTAATCTTGTTCGGTGTATTCGTATTGACGTTCAAATGCAAACTTCTCTGCTCCCTCGCCGATAAGTAGCACATGATCGCTATTTCGCATCACATCTCTCGCCAGCTCAATAGGATTACGAATATGACGAATACCAGCGACTGCTCCTGCATCCATAGCTGCGCCATGCATCACAGAGGCATCCATCTCCACCATTTCTTCATGAGTTAATACCGACCCTTTACCTGCATTAAAATGCGGGGAGTCTTCCATCACTTTGACCGCGGCTACTGCTGCATCTAAAGCATCGCCACCCGCCTCTAATATTTTGGCACCCGCTTGTACTGATTGAGTCAAAGCCGCCACTATCTCTTGCTTTAATGTCTCTGTCATCTGGTCGCGCAATATGGTTCCAGCACCACCATGAATCGCAATTGCAAAAGGCTTAGTCATCCCGTTCGTTCCTACTTCCCTACAGTTCAAAACTAAAAAGACCTCCCAAAAGGAGGCCTTTTCAAACTCAATGATTAGTGAGAACCACAACCGCCGCCACCACAGCAACCGTCTTCTTTCTTCTCACCGTGGTTGTCACCACCACAACAGCCACCTTCTTCACCGTGACCTTCGCCGCCACAACAGCCGCCACCTTGGTGAATATGACCATGTTCAATTTCTTCTGCCGTCGCTTCACGAACAGCTACCACTTCCACGTCAAACGTAAGTGTTTGGCCTGCAAGCATATGGTTACCGTCAACCACAACTTCGTCACCATCGACTTCTGTTACTTCAACAGGAATTGGACCTTGGTCAGTGTCAGCAAGGAAACGCATGCCCACTTCAATAGTATCAACGCCTTGGAAAACGTTCGCAGGAACACGCTGCACAAGTGCATCGTTGTGTTCACCGTAAGCGTCCTCTGGAGACACAGTCGCTGAGAACTTATCACCCGCTTCTTTGCCTTCAAGTTCCTGTTCTAGACCAACGATTAGGTTGTTATGACCGTGCAGGTAATCTAGAGGCGCCTCTACTGTTGATTGATCAACAACAACACCGTCTTCTGTTTTTACTTGGTACGCTAGGCTAACTACTGCGTTCTGAGTAACTTTCATGTGAGCTCCAAAGATTGGCCTTGAGATACCATTGAAACAGAGTCACATTGCGACTAGCAAGCACACTCAAATGATCAT
>ASHK01000110.1 GCA_000695745.1 Vibrio madracius
ATGGGGCGATGATTGAACTCAAGCTTAACGATAGAACAGTTAGTGCAAGCAATGGTTTTTTCATCATAAAACTCCTCTATGGACCAGTAAGGATTATGACTCAACGAATGGTGTAAAGTTCCACTTGAAAAAATGAAACGGCCAGCAAATTTTGCATTGCTGGCCGACTAGTTAAAGGTTACGAAGCTTTGGCGGTTACGGGGTCTGGTGATACCGCGTGTGGTGCATCGATGACTTCTTTCTTTTCTTCCCTGAGAAGCCCTGTTGCGCCGTTAACGTAGTCTTTGGGCGGCTCTTCACTGCTGGCGTCATGAGAGGTATCGACGTTGTGCTCAGCAATTTTTTTGATGAATGGGTTGTCTTGCTCAGGTAAGTTTGGCAACAGCTCAGAAGAGGTTTTTGCCATATGTTGATAAAGTTTGGTGTAATCTTTCCCCAATGTATCTAGCATCTCCGCCGTTTGAGCGAAGTGATCAGACAGTTCTTGACGCTGTTGCTCCAGTGCAAACTTTGCGGACTCAAGGTCTTTTTGGATGGTCTTTTGTTTCTTGTATTGTGGAGTAGTCAGTCGAGAAATCACAATTCCTAGAATAGCACCAACTAGCAAGCCGACAATGGCATATATCCAAGGCATAACAGCTCCTTTATAATGTTTATTAACATGTGCGTTACCAAGCGGTTACACACGTCGTTTAGCCATGTTACTATGAGAATTCAAGCCAATAAAGCAAAATACGCTAATAATAACAGTTGGATCAGTGTTGCGAGTTATCCATGACGCCCATAGAAAAATACAATATAGATATTGAAACAAATGGTTTCCAAAGCGACCCTGCGCAGAGAGTTGCTGTAGAAGCTTTAGACCGTCTGCATCATGAATTTATCGATTATTTGAACTTCGAAGTGCCGCCGCTCAGTATGATGCAAAAGCTATTGGGAAAATCACCTGAACAGGCTATTCCCCCACAAGGGTTATACTTTTGGGGAGGAGTAGGGCGCGGTAAAACCTATTTAATGGATGCCTTTTTACGACAGTTTACCGATGTCGCAGAAAATGCGGGTTCATTTTCATCGTTTCATGTATCGAGTTCATGATGAACTCAAGCAGCTAGGGGATGTACAAGACCCTCTAGAGCAAGTGGCCGATATCTTTGCCGCCGAAGCCAAAATTATCTGCTTTGACGAATTTTATGTTTCTGACATCACGGATGCCATGATTCTCGCAACCTTATTACAAGCTCTATTTAAACGAGGTGTAGTACTGGTGGCAACATCAAATATTCCGCCCGAAAATCTTTATCGAAATGGACTGCAGCGTGCAAGGTTCCTTCCTGCTATTACTATGATTGAAAAAAACTGTCATGTGCTTAACGTTGATAGTGGCATCGATTACCGATTGAGAACCTTAGAACAGGCAGAAATCTATCATTATCCTTTAGACGCAGCGGCCCATGCCAATCTAAAGCGTTACTTTAGCCAGTTGGCCACAGAGGAACGCACCCAAGGGCGCTCTATCGATATCAACCATCGTGATATTGAAGTGATAGCTTCTACTGACGGTGTTCTTTATGCCACTTTTGCACAGCTATGCCAGACGATGCGCAGTCAAAATGACTACATTGAAATGTCGAGAATTTATCACACGGTCTTATTGGCGGATGTAAAGCAAATGGATGCCAGACTAGATGATGCAGCAAGGCGCTTTATTGCTTTAGTTGACGAGTTTTATGAACGAAAAGTGAAATTGATCATTTCTGCTGAGGTTGCGCTGGAAGATATCTATACTCAAGGTCAGCTTGAGTTTGAATTTAAGCGTTGTATTTCGAGATTAACCGAGATGCAAAGCCATGAGTATTTGGCATCCGAGCACTTGGTCTGAGGTTTTTGCCAATTTTGTCCAAAAATAGATGATTTTTTCTGCGAGCTTCTCTATAATCCTGCGACCCACCGTTACTGCAGGCTAGTTTCTTTGAAACATTTAGCCGAGAGTTTCAACACTCGAAGGGGTGATGTATGGGCTCTTAGACAGTGGGAGCGAAAGCTCCTTAAGTGTAAATTTAATTAACGGGTTATTATTAGCATGAAAACTTTCGTTGCTAAACCAGAAACTGTAAAACGCGACTGGTACGTTGTAGACGCTGAAGGTAAAACTCTTGGCCGTCTAGCAAGTGAAATTGCATCTCGCCTACGTGGCAAACATAAAGCTGAATACACTCCACACGTTGACACTGGTGATTACATCATCGTTGTAAACGCGGAGAAAGTTACTGTAACTGGTAACAAGGCTAAGAACAAAGTTTACTACCGTCACTCTGAGTTCCCAGGTGGCCTAAAATCAATCACTTTCGAAAAGCTGATTGATCGTAAGCCTGAAATGGCTCTTGAGCTAGCGGTTAAAGGTATGCTACCACGTGGTCCTCTAGGCCGTGCTATGTACCGTAAGCTTAAAGTTTACGCTGGCGCTGAGCACAACCATGTTGCTCAACAACCACAAGTACTAGACATCTAATCGGGGATTTCGAAAATGGCAGAGAATCAATACTACGGCACTGGCCGTCGCAAAAGCTCAGCTGCTCGTGTTTTCATTAAACCAGGCACTGGCAACATCGTAGTTAACAAGCGTGATCTAGAGACTTACTTCGGTCGCGAAACTTCTTGCATGGTAGTTCGTCAGCCTCTTGAGCTAACTGAACTAACTGAGAAGCTAGACCTATTCGTTACTGTTAAAGGTGGCGGTATTTCTGGTCAAGCAGGTGCTATCCGTCACGGTATCACTCGCGCGCTAATGGAATACGATGAGACTCTACGTCCTGCTCTACGTGCAGCTGGCTACGTTACTCGCGACGCTCGTTGCGTTGAACGTAAGAAAGTTGGTCTACGTAAAGCACGTCGTCGTCCACAGTTCTCTAAGCGTTAATTTTCTCCTTATCGAGAAGATTGTGCTTTCCAGTTTCGACTGGATTGTGGATCAAAAAGCTCAGCCTTATGGCTGGGCTTTTTGTTTTTAACGCCAATCTAACCCCTCTAAATCCTTCAACTCCTCATAATAGAGTGGGCTTTTCTTCCCTTTTGTGAACTAGTAAGCGATTTCCTGCTATAGATGTTACGAAAAGGTAGCTTTATCTTGTCAAAAAGTAGGGTTTTCTTTATCATTTGCTATCAAATAAATACAACTAAAATTCGTATTTTGTTAGCCATGCTCTGCTGGTCGGAATCGATGTCTGAGCTGACTCAAGTAGCCAAAATAATAAAACAGATTTGGTTCGTTCAATTCAAGGAAAATAACCCAAGGAATGGTTCCCCGTACGGTTATTTAACATGAAAGAGCAACTTGGATTCGCTCGGTATTGACCCAAAGGAGCAAATGGGAGAAATGTTGGATGAGCAATGCGCCTTTAAATAACGGTCGCAGGCGTTTCCTTACTGCTACAACTGCGGTTGTGGGTGGTTTGGGAGCAGCTGCAGTCGCCGTTCCTTTTATTAAATCTTGGAACCCAAGTGCCAAAGCTAAAGCTGCTGGAGCCCTGTTGAGGTGGAAGTCAGCAAGCTCGAAGAAGGCCAAATGGTCCGTGTCGAATGGCAAGGTAAACCGGTTTGGATCGTACGTCGAGCACAGTCAGTTTTGGACAACCTGACAACTATCGATGGTCAACTACGAGACCCTAACTCTGTAGAAGAGCAGCAGCCAGAATATGCACAAAACGAATTCCGCTCAATTAAACCCGAGTATTTTGTTGCGGTTGGTTTTTGTACTCACCTAGGATGTTCACCTACCTATCTACCAGACACTTTTAGTGAACAAGTTCAAGGTGTGCGTTCTGGTTTCTTCTGTCCATGTCACGGTTCTAAGTTCGACATGGCAGGACGTGTATTCCAGAGTGTTCCCGCACCACTAAACCTAGTGGTCCCTAAACATATGTATTTGAGTGATACGAAGATACTCATTGGTGTTGATGAGGGGGATGCATAATGCAAGCGTTACTTGATTGGGTAGAAAAACGTATACCAGCGATGAATGCTTATAAAAAGCATTTATCTGAATACCCGATGCCGAAGAACTTCAACTTTTGGTATCTATTTGGCTCTTTGGCCATGCTTGTTCTTGTTAACCAGATCCTTACCGGTATTTGGCTAACCATGAACTACGTGCCTTCAGGTGAGGGCGCATTTGCCTCTGTTGAATACATCATGCGCGATGTGGAATACGGCTGGCTACTTCGTTATATGCACTCTACAGGTGCTTCAGCATTCTTCGTCGTTGTTTATCTTCATATGTTCCGTGGCCTTATTTACGGTTCATATCAAAAGCCTCGTGAGCTGTTGTGGGTCTTCGGCATGCTCATCTTCCTAGTACTAATGGCAGAAGCGTTCATGGGCTATTTGTTACCATGGGGTCAAATGTCATACTGGGGCGCACAGGTAATCATTTCACTATTTGGTGCTATTCCTGTCATTGGTGATGATCTAACGCTTTGGATTCGTGGTGACTACATTATCTCAGGAGCGACGCTCAACCGCTTCTTTGCTTTGCATGTTATCGCACTGCCTATCGTGCTACTTCTTCTTATCGTTCTTCACGTATTGGCCCTTCACGAAGTGGGTTCAAACAACCCTGATGGTATCGAGACTAAGCTACCAAAAGGAACAATGGGAGACGATTATAAAACTCAGTTTAAGTTCCACGACTACTACAGTAAGAAATACGACATCATCGACTCTATCCCATTCCATCCGTATGGAACTGTCAAAGATATGGTCGGTATTGCAGGCTTCTTCTTCCTATTCTGTTATGTGTTGTTCTTCAACCCAGAAATGGGCGGCTACTTCCTTGAGCCACCTAACTTTGAAGCAGCAAACCCTCTGAAAACACCGGAGCACATTGCCCCTGTATGGTATTTCACGCCGTTCTACGCGATTCTTCGTGCCGTACCAGATAAGCTACTCGGTGTTGTGGCAATGGGATTGTCGATTGTTTTCCTATTCCTACTACCATGGTTTGACCGTTGTAAAGTACGCTCTTATCGCTACAGAAGTAAGATTCACCTACTGAACATTATCCAGTTCACCATTAGCTTTATCGCTTTGGGTATTCTTGGTGCGTTACCGGCAACGCCAACGTATACACTACTGGCTCAGATCTTCAGTTTAGGTTACTTCATGTTCTTCATTTTGCTTTATTTCTATAGTAAGAATGAAAAAACTAAGCCATTGCCAGAGAGGGTGACGTTCAAATGAAAAAGTGGATTGTAGTACTTTTCGCATTGCTGCCTTCTTTAGCATTAGCTGCTGGTGGTAATGTTCATCTAGATAAAGCAAACAATGATTTGAGTGATCAAGCATCACTTCAAAATGGCGCAAAGCTATTTATGAACTACTGCTTTGCGTGTCACTCGACCCAATATCAACGTTATGAGCGAGTCGCTAATGACCTAGGTATTCCTGTCGACCTAGCTAAAGAGAATTCTGGTCTTTGACCCAGAAGCGAAGATAGGTGACTTGATGGTGAATGCGATGCCACAGAAGCAAGCTGCGGCTTGGTTCGGTGCTGCGCCGCCAGATCTGACTCTTGTTGCACGTGTTCGTGGGGTAGATTGGTTATATACTATCTGCGTTCTTTCTACGTCGACCCGAGCCGTCCATTTGGTGTGAATAATGTCACGTTCCCGAATGTCGGTATGCCACATGTGCTTGAGGAACTTCAAGGTATTCCAACACCTATCTACGAAACGCAAGTCGTTGATGGTGAAGAAGTTCAAGTGGTTGTTGGTACGGAAACGAATGGCCGTGGTGAACTCAGTCCGAGTGAATATGATGATGCAGTTCGCGATTTAGTGAACTTCCTAGAGTATTCTGGTGACCCTGTGAAACTTGAGCGTCACGCTTTAGGTTGGTGGGTGATGGGATTCCTAGTCATTTTCACGATTGTGGTTGTGTTGCTCAAGAAAGAGTATTGGCGTGATGTACACTAATTGTGCTATAATCTCGCGCTAATTCCAAATTTGTTCACAATGGAGGCAACGCCTCCATTGTTTTTTTGTAAGTATCCCGGAGGGCTCCATGGCTGTAGCTGCCAATAAACGTTCTGTGATGACTCTTTTTTCAAGTGCTACCGATTTATATAGCCATCAGGTTCGAATCGTTTTAGCAGAGAAAGGCGTCAGTGTTGAAGTTGAGTTAGTGGATGAAATGAACATCCCTGCTGAGCTTGCTGAGCTAAACCCTTATAAGACCGTTCCTACTTTGGTTGATCGTGAGCTAGCCCTTTACGACTCAAAAATCATTATGGAATATCTTGATGAGCGTTTCCCTCATCCGCCACTAATGCCGGTTTACCCAGTTGCACGTGGTAATAGCCGACTAATGATTTACCGCATTGAGCGTAACTGGTATACGCTAGCGGAAAAAGTCATGAAAGGTTCTGCTGAAGAATCTGAGGCTGCTCGCAATAAACTACGTAATGATCTTCTGACTCTTGCACCGATTTTTGCTGAGTACGAATACTTCATGAGTGAAGAATTCAGCTTGATCGATTGCTACCTAGCACCACTACTATGGCGCTTACCTGAAATGGGTATCGAGCTAATTGGTCCTGGTTCTAAAGAGATCAAAGTTTATATGAATCGTGTCTTTGAACGTGATTCATTCCTTGCTTCACTAACTGAAGCTGAACGTGAGATGCGTTTGGTTCGCTAAGTGACCATGGATATTGAAAAAATGACACCTCGCCGACCATATATGCTTCGTGCATTTTATGATTGGCTGGTGGAAAATGATCTAACACCACACATTGTTGTCGATGCAATGTTGCCTGGAGTTCGTGTTCCTCAAGAGTTTATTCAGGATGGCCAGATCATATTGAATATAGCTCCTAGAGCCGTCGGTCAACTGGAGCTAGGTAATGAAGCGATTACTTTTCATGCTCGTTTTGGTGGCCGACCACACTCAGTAATTGTACCTCTCTATTCTGTGCAAGCTATTTATGCTCGTGAGAATGGTGCTGGCACGATGTTTGAGCCAGAAGATGCCTATCTATCGATTGAAGAAGAAGACATCACAGAGGCTTCACCAGTTTCAGGACTCTCTGTCGCATCGGATCCTGAAACTTCTGAGCAGGAAACACCTTCTCCTGATGGTGATGATGAACCGCCGAAGCCAAAGGGTCGCCCAAGCTTACGTGTGGTGAAATAGACATAAGACAAAAAAAGCTGCAGATGATTGCAGCTTTTTTTATACCTAGAAAACTCACAAGAACGCACTTATCAATCAATTCTATTCATTGGATGTCTTTATCTTGAGACATGAAAAATACGTGCTACTGTATTAGACTAAAGTCTAATGCTGGTTAAAACTTGACCTGAAAGCGATAATCAGTAAACTACCAGTTCTTGAATAGAAGTCACATTTTTTATAAACACTTTTACTGATTTCAAGAACGGAATTCTTCAAGTTTTGACAAATATCTTAAGGATGTCAAATAGTTGGGTGGTAGAGGTTCGTTATGTACAATCATTTTTTGGTAAGACTTACCATAGGAACTCTTGTTGTTTTAGGTATCAAGCTGAGTGCATTATACTTTTTGCCTATGGTGTTGCTATTGAATACGCATCATAAAGAGTTCTTCGGATGGTAAAAATCGGGGCTTGCCCCGATTTTTTATGTCATTTCAATTTCGTCTACCGTTGACTCTATCTCTTTCATCATTCGATTTACCTGCTCAGCAAGTTGCTGTTTGGCCCCATCGAGGTCTTTATCGAGAGTGAGTTTCATGATCTTTTCATGTTCGTCGAGATTGAATAACTCAGAAAAATTCTTTGGTGAATGGTTGAGCGAAATGCGTCGATAGCGCTTAACTTGTCTAACAATATCAGTGAAGAACTCAAGCATATTCTTAGAAAAACAACCACTTAAAAGAGAAGTATAGAAGGCCTCTTGACGCTCTTCCCACTCTTGCCAATTGAAGTTTTCGCCCTGGAACTTAAAGCGCGATAATTTGTGGAATTCGGTCAGTATTTCCAGTTCCCAACCTTCACTGCCTTCCTTGATCGACTTTTCTAGAAGAACAGAAGAAACTACTTTAAGGCTTTCATGGAGGTCATAGAGTTCGACCTTAGAAATAGGCGCAACCCAGCATCCTTTTTGTGGTTCAAGCTTTACGTACTTGATCCACGAAAGCTGAATTAATGCCTCTCGGATAGGGGATGCTCCTACGTTATATTTTTCTTTAAGCTCAGCGACAACCAATTTTTGGTTCGGTTTAAGCTCTCCGGAAAGTATATCCTGACAGATAAGCTTAGCTACTTTGTCTGTCAAAGTTGGGCTAGACACAATGCACCTCATTAACTCAATAGAATTACCTAAAAGCAACTCAGCGGTATGCTGTGTTGTAAAAACGCAAGGATAGTACAGTGTGTTGAAAAACTGGGCAAGATAATTACAAAAAAAAGAGGACCTAGGTCCTCTTTTTATAGATGTTCTGAATGTACTGTAAGAATTATAGTACGTGAACAGATGCTGTGTTAGTTGTGCCTGAAGCGACTAGTGCACCAGAAACCATCACAACGATATCGCCTTTCTTACCAAAACCAGACTCTAGAGCGTACTCTTTACCGTTTTTGTAGAATGCATCAGTGCTTGCAATAGAATCAACAAGAACTGGACGAACACCCTTAGTAAGAACTAGCTGTGCAGCAGTCTTAGGGTTAGTCGTTAGTGCAACGATGCTTGCAGTAGGGAAGTACTTACGTACAGAACGAGCAGATTTACCGCCTTCAGTCGCTACGATGATTAGCGGAGCAGCTAGTTTCTCTGCTGTATCTACTGCACCTTTACATACTGCTTCAGTGATGCGTAGGCGTGGGCTGTCTAGACGAGAACCTAGTTCAGCTTTTAGTGCACCGTCAGTACGGTTAGCGATTTGAGCCATGATAGTTACCGCTTCAACAGGGTACTTACCTTTCGCTGTCTCACCTGAAAGCATTACTGCATCAGTACCGTCCATGATTGCGTTTGCAACGTCACCCGCTTCAGCACGAGTTGGACGTGGGTTGTGATCATAGAATCAAGCATTTGAGTTGCAGTGATAACTGTCTTACGAGCACGGTTACACTTCTCGATCATCATCTTCTGAGCGAAAATTACTTCTTCCGCAGGGATCTCAACACCTAGGTCGCCACGAGCAACCATGATACCGTCAGAAAGTTCTAGGATCTCGTCGAAGTTATCAACACCTTCTTGGTTCTCGATCTTAGAAATAATATGAATGTTCTCGCCGCCATTTGCGTTTAGAACCTCACGGATTTCTTTAACGTCAGATGCTTTACGGATGAAAGAAGCTGCAACGAAGTCAACACCTTGCTCACAACCAAATTTAAGGTCGTTTTTGTCTTTTTCAGATAGAGCAGGAAGTTGAACTGAAACGCCTGGTAGGTTAACACCTTTGTTTTCGCCTAGAGCACCATTGTTAAGAACTTTACACTTAACTTCAGTATCAGTTGTTGAGATAACTTCCATTTCGATTAGGCCGTCATCTACTAGGATAGTGTTACCAGCAGAAAGGTCTTTTGCGAAACCAGCGTAAGTAACAGCAACAGTGTCTTTGTTACCAACAACAGAGATATCTGTTGTGAAAGTGAATTCTTGACCAGCTACTAGATCAAC
>ASHK01000111.1 GCA_000695745.1 Vibrio madracius
ACGTTGTCTGCGTGCGTGGCAATTTCCAACTTCACTTTCGGTAGAAAATCCACTTGGTACTCTGCACCGCGATATAATTCTGTATGCCCTTTCTGACGACCAAATCCTTTGACCTCAGAAACTGTCATACCTTCAATGCCAACATCTGCAAGCGCTTCCCTTACATCATCCAGCTTGAATGGTTTAATGATTGCGTTAATAAGTTTCATGGCATCCCCTTCGCCTTTTTATCCCTGTTGCTTATCTTAGCAATCAAGGTGCGTGCCAACTTTATAACCAATTGAAATTTAAGGAATTGAATTTTAAATGTTACATAAATGAGAATGCCTTGCACTTTATTGGTGCAAGGTATTCACAAAAATAATGCGTTAAATGTTATTAGCACTAAGACTGTGCAAAATAACCGGACTACCCATTTAGCGATTATGTATAAAGCGCTCCCATTGCTCTAGAATAGACACGAAATCCTCTAGGCCACATTCACTGTAACTTTCACTTTCATACAGTGAAAACTCTTCCTCAGACTCCATTAACGTCTCAAAAGCTAACGTATTTTCATACACATGGACTTCAGACTCGAGAATACTCAAAGAAATTTCTTTGCCCTGCCATTTGTGTTCATTGCCAGAAAACTGCGCCGCTTTCGATAGCAGTGCTTTTATTTCCATGATGGTGCGGTCGTCGGTACTGATTTCTTCTTGAAGCAATCTAGCGATCACTTCTTGACCCATTTCGCACTTCACTAGGTACTCACCAGTGAAACTGTTTTTAATAAACTCGAATTCCATCACTTTTTCTCTCTGTAAACTGGCACCGATTATACCTCAGAATCATCGACGATCAGGTATACTCAACGACAATTCCGTTGACGAGCCAGTACCATGCAACTTAACTCTCTCATTGCTAAGCAAATTGTTGATCGTGCAAAAAAGATCATTGCCTATTCTATTAACGTTATGGATGAAAATGGCGTGATCATTGGCTCCAGCGATCCCAGTCGACTGCATCAAATCCATGAAGGCGCGCTGCTGGCCATTCGTGATAACCGTACGATTGAGATCAATGATTCTGTTGCTTCCACCCTTTCTGGCGTAAAACTGGCATTAATCTGCCTATTATTTATAGCGAAGATGTCATTGGCGTAGTGGCATTTCAGGTACGCCAGAAGAAGTAAGAAGCTACGGTGAGTTGGTCAAAATGACGGCTGAACTTATCGTCGAACAAGCCGCGTTAATGTCTCAAGTTCAATGGAATAAGCGTCACCGGGAAGAGCTGCTTTTACAACTTATCGAAGGATCTAGTTTGAACGATGGTCAATTACTGTCTATTGCTCAAAGGCTGGATCTCGATCTTTCTCAGCCACGAGTTGCCACGGTAATCAAAGTGATTCCTCGTCCGGGTGAACCGGTTACGCTAGAGCACTTACAAAAACTCGTTCATCTGTTAGAGCACCCTGAACGCGACAATATTGTCGGTATTGCTTCTGTTTCTATGAATGAGATCGTGGTTCTTAAACCGGTAACCATTGTTAATCATACGTGGAATCGTAAGGAAGAGCAGAAACGGGTCGCCAAACTGGTAAAACGCATCGACAATGAATGTGATTTTTCGATTCAAATGGCGATTGGCGATTATTTCCCTGGACTCATCGGCCTTGCTCGCTCTTATGAAACGGCCAAAGCAACCATAGAAAGTAGTACCAGTAATGATGATGCGGTCATGTTCTATCAAGATCGAAAACTGTCTGTACTGGTGAGTAGTATCAAACAAGACCCATGGCGAGCGACTCAACTTAAAGCGCCTATCGATAAATTGATGGCCGCCGACACAAAGAAGGTGCTATTAAGAACTCTGAGCACTTTTTTTGCTCAAAATTGCGATCTAGCTCAAACTTGTGAATCTCTCCATATTCATCGTAACACTTTGCGATATCGCCTCGACAAAATACAACAGGAAACCAATTTAGATATCAATAATTTAGATGACAAAATTCAGCTTTATCTTGCGTTAAAATGTTTGTAAACATTACGTTAATTTGTGCAAATGCACAAATTAACTATTAACCACAGTGATAAATTCGTCAGTTCGCATAAAGAAAATCCGCCTATGAATGGCTAATCTTCCGCTCATAAAGGGTGTATACACCCAATAAAAAAATTAATAAATTAGCGGAAAACTAAACCATGATTGAAGTCTCTACCTTAGGTGCACTCGCGGCTCTTGTCGTTGCCATTGCCCTCATTCTTAAAAAGTTCCACCTGCTTACGGTATGATCATCGGTGCCCTGATCGGTGGTGTTGTTGGTGGCGTGTCATTAACTGATACTGTTGCCCTAATGATTGGCGGTGCGCAAGGCATTGTCACTGCGGTATTACGTATTCTAGCCGCTGGTGTTCTTGCTGGCGTCCTTATTGAATCAGGTGCAGCGACCTCCATCGCTGAAACTATCGTCAAAAAAGTCGGCGAAACACGCGCCCTGCTAGCGCTGGCTATCGCCACCATGATTCTGACTGCCGTTGGCGTATTCGTCGATGTTGCCGTTATCACCGTTTCTCCGATTGCCCTTGCTATTGCTCGTCGTGCGGACATTTCTAAAGCCGCTATTTTGCTTGCCATGGTGGGCGGCGGTAAAGCCGGTAATGTCATGTCTCCTAACCCAAACTCGATTGCAGCCGCTGACGCCTTCAATGTCCCATTAACATCAGTGATGGCTGCCGGTGTGATTCCTGGAATCTGCGGTATGATCTTCGCTTACTTCCTAGCCAAAAAACTAATCAATAAAGGCTCTAAAGTTGTCGCTAGTGAAGTCATTGCTGTTGATCACTCTAAGCTACCTTCTTTTGGCTCATCGATTGTTGCTCCACTGATTGCCATTGCTCTGCTTTCTCTTCGCCCTATTGCTGGTATCAACGTTGATCCACTCATCGCTCTTCCACTAGGCGGCTTTATTGGTGCTGTTGTTATGGGTCGTTTTGCCGATACTAACCACTTTGCTGTTTCTGGTCTGTCTCGAATGGCACCAGTTGCGGTGATGCTATTAGGTACGGGAACTTTAGCCGGCATTATTGCTAACTCAGGTTTAAAAGGCGTTCTGATTGATTCGCTAACGGCATCAGGCCTTCCTTCTTACTTATTAGCACCAATTTCAGGTGCAATGATGTCACTTGCTACTGCCTCAACGACTGCGGGCACAGCGGTCGCGTCTAGCGTATTTAGTTCCACAATTCTTGAACTTGGCGTTCCAGCATTAGCAGGCGCTGCCATGATTCACTCAGGTGCTACTGTATTTGATCACATGCCACACGGTAGTTTCTTCCACGCCACTGGTGGCGCTGTGCATATGGATATTCGCGAGCGTCTTAAACTCATTCCTTACGAGTCTGCGGTTGGTCTAGTGATCACCTTCTTCTCTGTAATGATCTTTGGTGTGTTCGGTCTATTTGTATAAGGTCCTATTATGAAAATTATTATTGCTCCAGATTCATACAAAGAAAGCTTAACGGCCATGGAAGTTGCCGAAGCGATCGAAACCGGTTTTAAGAAAATCTTTAGCGACGCTGAATACGTCAAACTTCCAATGGCAGATGGCGGTGAAGGTACCGTTCAGTCATTGGTCGATGCGACTGATGGTTCCATCGTTACTTGCGAGGTAACAGGTCCACTCGGCGAAAAAGTAGAAGGCTTTTACGGTCTGATGGGAGATGGTTCAACCGCCATCATAGAAATGGCCGCGGCTTCAGGCCTGCATCTGGTTAAACCTGAGCTACGCAATCCACTTGTTACCACCACTTATGGTACTGGTGAATTAATCAAAGCGGCACTGGATCGTGGTGTGAAGCACATTATCGTAGGCATTGGTGGTAGTGCTACCAATGATGGCGGTATTGGTATGGCGCAAGCTCTTGGCGCAAAACTGCTCGATCAGCAAGGTAATGAGCTAGGTTTTGGTGGTGGAGAGCTCAATAAACTAACCAGTATTGACCTGTCAGACCTAGATACTCGCTTGAAAGATATCCGATTGGAAGTCGCATGCGATGTGGATAATCCACTGTGCGGCCCTAAAGGTGCTTCGCATGTATTTGGTCCACAAAAAGGCGCAACACCAGATATGGTGGCAACCCTTGATAGCAACCTTGCACACTATGCTAGCGTTATCAAAGCGACTAACGGTCGTGATGTCATTGATACCTCAGGCGCTGGTGCTGCTGGTGGCCTAGGTGCTGCGCTACTCGGTTTGTTTGATGCATCACTGCGTCCAGGTATCCAAATTGTGATGGATGCGGTGAACCTAAGCGAAGTGGTAAAAGACGCAGACCTTGTGATTACCGGTGAAGGCCGAATTGACAGCCAAACCATTCACGGTAAGACGCCTATTGGTGTAGCACGTACTGCAAAGCAATACGACATTCCTGTGATAGCCATTGCAGGTAGCACAGCAAAAGACTGCGCAGTGGTTCACGAACACGGTATTGATGCAGCGTACAGCGTAGTACTAGGCGCAACTGATCTGCCAACCGCATTGAAAGAAGCGGCGTTCAACGTTGAAATGACCTCTCGTAATATTGCAGCGGCAATGGCGATGAACTTCAGCAAATAATCTGCTTTAGAAACGCAAAATGCCCACTCAATTGAGTGGGCATTTTTTATTATCACTCCTACCGTCGCATCGCGTTAAGCACAAAAAATGCTATTAGAAGTCGATGTTACGACCGAAGCTCATTGGCCATTCTGTTGGGTTTTTCTTACCTTCGCGGATGTGGCGACATTCAGCCAGCCATACTAGAAGCTCCCAACCGAATGCAGCAGTAAGCAGCGCATCTTTCTCGTCAGAGTTTTTCTGAGGCGCAAACTCGGCAATATCAGCGCCCACTAAGTTAATACGCTTAGTCGCGCGAAGTTTACGGAAGATGTCGTAATACATGCGAGCAGAAACACCAAATGGATCTGGGCTTGAGTTTGCACTGTGATCAAGAAGATCGAGGCCATCTAAGTCAAAGGTCAGGTACACCGGGCGACCGTCACCTTGTTTCTCAAGGATCTGTTCTACAATGTAATCCACGCCTAAATCGTAAATTTCATCAGCCAAGTAGAAGTTACCGCCAATCGCCTTCGCTTTGCCTTGTTGAGATGCACACCAGCGACCGCGCATCCCCATGCTGACACTGGTTGTTGGGTCGATAGCACCTTCTGATGCTAGACGGCAATACCAGTTACCTGAATATGACTCGTAATCAAAGTCAGCACGTGTGAGTAGGTCAAAGTGACCATCAATATGAATCAGTGAAACCGGACCGTGCACTTTCGCAAGAGCCGCAGGCCCTGGGTAAGCAACGGTATGGTCACCACCAAAGAAGAAAGGTGTACAGCCGTGGTTGATCACCATGTCATCAACCACTTTCTGCGCACTACGCATCTCTTCATCTAAGTTGAACTGACCAAGGCCATCCCAGTTTCCGTAATCGATGATGTTACATAGTTCAAATGGCATCGTGCCATCTTGGTGAATAAGGCCCATACCTGTTTTAGAGGCATCACGAATCGCACCAGGACCAAACTTATGACCACCAGCATTTGGTGAGCACTTATCCATGGTCAAGCCATACATAACAATGTCCGCGTTTTCAAAGCTGTTCACATAAGGTGCGCCAAATGCACCCACATGCTCTTTACCAAGTAAGCTGAATGCTTCAACCCCTTGTTCCGCCATACGCTGTTGCATTGGCGCGATGTCTTCATTGATATAAAAGTCTGCATCCGACTTATTCCAATAGATATCTTGGTAAAGTTCCAGTTTCTCTTTTGAAATTTCTTACACGTTTTGGCTTGAACATATGGTTGTCCTCATTGTTTTGTCTGCTTTTCAGCGATGTCTATATTGTATCCACTCACCACGCTTACTATAATTACATTTCCGGCCAATGAGATTACATTTCAGGACAACAACATGAGCTCACTACATCAGCAGCAGTTTTTGCAAGCCATTTGTTGGCCACTGGGAATCGCTACTCAGAGATTTGGCGAAACAGCCACTGGCTATCGATCCGTTTCTTCGCCGCGCTAAGATCAGACGAGTCAGCTATGGTCATTATGAACCGATGACGACTCAACAAGTGCTGACGTTGATGAAACTCTCTATGGAACAATTAAACATCGACGGTATCGGATTGCGTATCGCAAGTAGACTGACCATTGAAGATACCGGAGCGTTGGGCTTTGCCATGCTGGGCTGTAAGACACTGAAGCAGCTATTAGAAACGATCATCCATATCCCCTGGATGACCAGTGACTACGTGGATATTGGTATCGCCTACGACCGGGAGTACGCCTATATCACCGCTGAAGATCGTTCTGCTTTTTCGACGCCACAGCCGTACACCATCGAAGACAGTATTGGCCATTACTACCTTGGTATAAAAAAGCTGCTGGGTGAGCAATTTGATAAAGATAAAGTATCCATTTCCCTTCGCTATGCCGCGCCAAGTTATAAACACCTCTACCACCAATATTTAGGCATCATGCCCACCTTTAATGCCGCGAGTAATCAGATAAGACTGCCTATCGAGTGGATTGATATGCCGGTTTCTGCCAATGAATCCTTGGTCGCGAATATCGCAGCAAAGCACAGCGCGGAAATGAATCAGCCGTCACGTAGCAGCAATAGTTGTGACCAAATTAGAATGCGTCTGTACGCCCGTCTCTCTTCCGGCGTGCCTACTATGGAACAAATGGCAGAAGATTTGGGGTTTACCGTAAGGACCTTACGACGACGGCTTCATGATGAAGGCAAAACCTACAAACAACTGGTGCTCGACGTTCGAATGCAAATAGCCAGCGAGTATTTACTGAAGACATCATTATCATTATCGGATATTGCCAACCTTCTCGACTATCACTCCGCGCCGCCGTTTATTCGCGCGTTCAAAGCCTACCATGAGGTTTCACCTTCACAGTTTAAGCTCGCAACAAAAAAAGGTTCATCGCGGATTAGCGGGAACTAAAACAAAACGGTAGTAAGTGATATGT
>ASHK01000112.1 GCA_000695745.1 Vibrio madracius
GGGTTTTGGTGTCGTTATGCAGTTTTGAACTGTTTGCGCAGGCGTCTAGTAACACCATCACTGATGTCTCATTTGAGTTAGATAAGCAGCGGCGCGCGGTCATTGTTGTTGAGCTCTCTCAAGTAGGCAGTGTCGTGGATATTAGCGCTGATAATCAGGTGGTTAATATCGTGTTGAAAAAAACACAAATAACGTCAGAACAGTTGGCAATTTTGGATGTGACAGACTTTGCGACGCAGGTAAAGGTCATAGAACTGTTCGATGACAATCCAGATGCTCGAATCCGCGTTGATACGACTGCGCCAGTAAACTATCAATATACGATACAAAATAAGCAGTTGAGAGTGACTATCTTGCCCTTGTCTCAACAGCAAACGGATGAACAAAAATTGTTAGGAGAACATAGTAAGAAGCTCACATCCATCAACTTCCAAGACATTCCTGTTCGCAGTGTATTGCAGTTATTAGCTGATTATAACCACTTTAACTTAGTGGTATCGGATAGTGTCCAAGGTAATTTAACCTTACGTCTAGACGGCGTACCGTGGACCGAAGTTCTCGATATTATTCTACGTGTCAAAGGGTTAGATAAGCGCGTCAAAGGCAACATCATCTTAGTGGCACCGAGAGCGGAGTTAGATTTACAAGAGACACAAGCCTTAGAGAAAAGCCGTTTGGCCGAGCAGATTGGTCAGCTCAAATCGGAAATCATTAACATTAACTATGCTAAAGCGGCAGATGTTGCGGCCATGATTGGTGGAGATAGTAATGTCAGTATGTTGTCTGAACGAGGGTCAGTTGCTATCGATGAGCGCACCAACGCCTTATTGGTGCGAGAACTGCCTGAAAATCTTCGTGTGATTAAAGAGATCATTGCCTCTCTCGATGTACCTGTGAAACAGGTACAAATTGAAGCGCGGGTGGTCACTATCAAAGAGGGTAATATTGAAGAGTTGGGGATACGATGGGGTTATACCTCGATTCATGGTGATACCACGATAGGTAGTACAATAGAAGGCAACCTCGCGTCTTCCGGTATTGGCGGGGGAGAGGTTGATATCGATGACTTCTTAAATGTTAATCTTGGCGCGCTGTCGGATAATGCTGCCAGTATTGCCTTTCAAGTAGCAAGCCTGGGTTCAAATACGTTGCTTGATTTGGAGTTATCCGCATTACAAAGTGAATCGAAAGCGGAAATCATCTCCAGCCCCCGTCTTATCACCACCAATAAAAAGTCGGCCTACATAGAGCAAGGAACGGAAATTCCTTATTTGAAATCGACATCAAGTGGCGCGACCGCGGTCGAATTTAAGAAAGCGGTCCTCTCCTTAACGGTGACCCCACAAATCACACCCGATAATCGTCTAATTCTCGATCTGGATGTGACCCAAGATAGAGTTGGGGAAGTATTGAAAACATTAGAAGGTGAGACCGTAGCGATAGATACGCAAAGAATAGGAACTCAAGTATTGGTTAACGATGGTGAAACCGTGGTACTAGGTGGGATTTTTCAACACGCGATGACCAGTAAGGTAGACAAAGTGCCGCTTCTTGGGGATATTCCAGGGTTGGGTGCATTATTTAGACGAACCTATGAAAACATTGGTAAGAATGAGTTACTGATCTTCGTGACCCCTAAGATTATTACTCAGTAACTAACTGTAAATTATCGAATAATTCAAAAGGACTAAAAATAAAGTTGCATTCAAGGCACCTTACCTTGATAATTTCGGGTCTTATCACGACTTATCTGTGAGGAATCGGTGCCACAAGCCCTTTTTTCCGAGGCTTCTTTTCGGTCTTTTCTTGTGGCGATGTCATTGAATTAACGTTGTAAATTAATGCTAAACATGGCTGAGAAACGTAATATTTTTCTTGTTGGCCCTATGGGTGCCGGCAAAAGTACAATCGGTAGACACCTAGCTCAACAACTACACATGGAGTTTGTTGACTCTGATACAGTAATTGAAGAGCGCACAGGCGCAGACATCGCATGGGTGTTTGACGTTGAAGGTGAAGAGGGGTTCCGCAAACGCGAAGAATCCGTTATTAACGATCTTACCGAACAGCAAGGTATTGTACTTGCTACAGGTGGTGGTTCAGTTAAAAGTAAAGACAACCGTAATCGCCTTTCTGCGCGTGGTATTGTTGTCTACCTTGAAACAACCATCGAAAAACAGCTTGCTCGCACAAATCGCGACAAAAAACGCCCGCTGCTTCAAACGGACAATCCGCGCGAAGTGCTTGAGTCTCTAGCGGACGAGCGCAATGATCTATACAAAGACGTGGCGGACTACGTGGTTCGTACCGATGATCAAAGTGCAAAAGTGGTAGCCAACCAGATCGTAAAAATGCTAGAAGAAGGTCAAGTCTAACTTTCTTTCTTCAATAGGAGAGCAACCCATGGAACGGATTACGGTCGATCTTGGTGAGCGCAGCTACCCAATTTCAATTGGTGCCGGGTTATTTAATGACTCGGCTCAATTTGCCCAAATTCCAGACGGAAAATCAGTGGTTGTTATTACCAACACCACCGTTTCTCCCCTCTACGCTAAAGCTATTCTCCAGCAGCTTGATAACAAAGGTTGCAAAACCTCTTTACTCGAACTGCCTGATGGCGAGCAATACAAGACACTAGATACTTTCAACACGGTGATGACACACATGTTGTCGGGTAATTACGGCCGCGATGTGGTGGTGGTTGCCTTGGTGGTGGCGTAATCGGTGATCTTGTTGGCTTCTCTGCCGCTTGCTACCAACGTGGGGTGGATTTTATTCAAATCCCAACCACGCTTCTATCCCAAGTTGATTCATCTGTGGGTGGCAAAACAGCTGTAAACCACGAGCTTGGCAAAAATATGATTGGCGCTTTTATCAGCCTCAATCTGTCATCATCGATACCGACTGCCTAAAAACTCTACCTGAACGCGAATTCGCGGCAGGGGTTGCTGAGGTGATCAAGTACGGCATTATCTATGATGAAGCCTTCTTTGAATGGCTTGAGGAAAACCTCGATAAGCTTTATGCCTTGGATCAACAAGCACTGACTTATGCTATTGCTCGCTGCTGTCAGATTAAAGCTGAGGTTGTGGCTCAAGATGAGAAAGAGTCGGGTATTCGCGCGTTATTGAATCTAGGTCATACATTTGGTCATGCGATTGAAGCCGAACTAGGGTATGGTAAATGGTTACACGGAGAGGCCGTTTCTTCCGGTACAGCCATGGCCGCCCATACTGCTCATTTACTTGGCGATATCAGTGCTGAACAGGTACAGCGTATCATCACTTTGTTAGAGCGCGCTAAACTGCCAGTGCATACTCCGGAATCCATGAGCTTTGAAGACTTTATCAAGCACATGATGCGTGATAAAAAAGTCTTGTCGGGCAAATTACGCCTTGTGTTACCAACCTCTGTTGGTACTGCTCAGGTGGTCTCTGACGTTCCGAGTGACATCATAAAACAAGCTATCGACTTGTGCCGACAATAGTGTTGCTATTGCCGCTGCGATGGAAAGTAAGTTAGATGTGAGGCTCCGTAAAGGGGCCTTTTTTAGGTTTAATGACTAGGTAGATAGGATCAGAATGAGTTTGTCGTATGAGCTGCGAGTATTAGAACTGGATTCGCAGACCCAACTGCTAGAGCGTGTGCAGCTACTGACTCAATTTGCGTCGAGTTTTGTCGTTATCAAGGGTGACGCTGGCGCGGGAAAAACGTGCTAGCACATCGCTATTTAGAAGCTTGGCGCACGGCAAAAATCAATCTCTAATTACCTGTTTCGCGAATCAAGATGATGAAGTGAATCGTAGTAATATTCTTCGTCAGCTATTTCCTCATTCAATGTACAGTGCAACGGATTCATTGCATGAAAGCGTTGAGCGAATTCTTGACGGTGAGGCAAGCAACATTGTTATTGTCGTCGATGATGCCCAGCACATTTCACAAGCTTTACTCGCTGAGCTTTGGCTACTGTATACCGCCTCTTTGCATGTCACTAAACAGAACATCAGTATTGTGTTATTCACTGCTAGCGATTCGCTCTGCTCTCGATTGTCTCGATTAAGTCATGGCTTTGACAATAAGCCAGTAGAGTTGGATATAGACGCGTTGACCGACGCTGAGGCTGAGCGTTTTTTGACACTATGGTACTA
>ASHK01000113.1 GCA_000695745.1 Vibrio madracius
TTTTCTGCACTTGCATTAAGTCGTTGCTGCCTTGGTACAAATACCAACTGACAGGAACCACACTGCAAATAATCTCGCTTCTTATCGCTGTGATAATGGTGAACCGAAAGTCCAGTGCACAGTGGGCAAGCTTCCACAATTTATCTCCTGAACGATACAAGGGTGCGAAACATACCAGAAAGTGAGCACGGTGGGGAGTGGAGACGAGTATTTTTTCTACAATTTCATCAAAACGAGGGGAATTTAAGGCAGAAAAGCACGTTGCTCCTCTGCCTATGCATGATCACATCCAATCAGTATTACGAATAATACCAACAGCAACGCCTTCGATAGCAAGGTGTTGCGCGGTTAAATCCACTTCAATCGGAGAAAACTCTTCGTTTTCTGCATGCAGTAATACAGTCGCGCCTTTACGCTCAAGACGTTTTACCGTTACATCATCATCAACACGAGCGACGACAACTTGACCATCACGCACATCCTGAGTCTTATGCACAGCGAGTAAGTCGCCATCCATAATGCCGATGTTTTTCATACTTTCGCCATTAACGCGTAGCAAGAAGTCAGCCTGTGGCTTAAACATACTTGGATCGACTTGATAGTGTGCCTCGACATGCTCTTGCGCCAAAATTGGCTCACCTGCAGCCACTTGGCCAATCAAAGGCAGTCCAGATTCTTCGTTCGCGGCATCTTGCTCTAATAAGATTCGAATCCCTCGAGACGCGCCCGGAATAATCTCAATCGCTTTTTTACGTGCTAGGGCTTTTAGGTGTTCTTCTGCCGCATTCGCAGAGCGGAAACCCAACTCTTTCGCGATTTCGGCACGAGTAGGTGGCATGCCTACATCGTCTATCTTGCTTTTGATTAAATCAAAAACTTGCTGTTGTCGTGGCGTTAGCGGCTTCATAATTCACCTGTCTGTTTATACAGTTAACTGTGAGTATATCCAGTAATGATTTAATTGCAAAGACAATTGGTTGTTTTTTAGCGACTTAACACCATATCTCCCCCCAGACAGAGACAAAAAATATCGAATTAGTATGTAACGAGTTTTTTCATTAAAGGTAAGACCAGTTTCTGGTATGCTTGCACCGCTCTAAATTTAATGCCTAGGATTAAGTGACAACAATCGATTGTTTGTACGATCCTTAGTCATTGTTTCTTTTGAACAAATTGAGGCTGTGAACCTTTATGTCTTCAGGACAATCACTGTTCCGTTCCTTTCTTAAACTGCCAATGTCGGTATTGGTAAAAGGGACGGCGATTCCATCTAACCCAATCGAAGACCACAATATCGATGCAACGAAACCTGTGGTATATGCCCTTCCGTTTAGCTCCAATGTCGATCTGCTCGCATTGCAAGAGCAAGCTTTGGCTGTTGGGTTACCGGATCCGATGGAGCCCATCGTGCTCAATGGAGAAGAGCGAAACCGCTTTGTATTCATCGCCTCAAGACC
>ASHK01000114.1 GCA_000695745.1 Vibrio madracius
TCTTGTCTGACAGAGAAAGGGACAAAAACGCTCTTATTGTGCCCATAGTCTTGGTCTGGAAGGTAGAACAAGCGGTGACCTTGACGCATGACGCGGATCATTGATTTTAGGTCGGTGCGGTAGATCAGCTTGTTGCCGTTACGAGTTCGCCCTCTATATTGAATAAACTCGTAGGCAGGGTTGCTATGAGGTCGATAAGCCCCATAACCAGGAAGCCCTAGCACAGCGAAAGCTCGAGCGGTAATCTCGAGGTTTAACGCATGGACGCAGCACAACAGTACCCCTTTACCTTCGGCTTCGTGTCTTTCTAGCGCGCTGATATCTTGAGCAATCAAAATACGCTTAAAGCGCCACGTTGGCCAAAACCAAGTGATACCCGTTTCAATTAAAGCCATCCCTGAGTTCTTGAAGTTTTCTTCAATAAAGGCATCAAGCTCTGATGGGGTTTTCTCTGGAAAGGCGAGTTCTAAGTTGCGTCTTGCTATTTGAGCGCGCTTACCGCCAAATCGCATCCCAAATTTGCCCAAACCTCGGCCTAGTTTGAAGAGTAGAGAATAAGGAAGTAAATTCACAATGAGCGCGAGCAGACCAAACCCGAACCATACCCCCCCAGTATTTAGGATGAAGTAACGATACGGTTAAAGTCTGGCTTTTTATCTATTTTCATTCGGTTTACTGCAATTGTAGTTTTAGCAACGCCCAATATTCATCAAAGGTGGACGTTGGCGTGTATTTAAAGTCAGAACGAACAAAACGGTTTAGGCTTCCTTCAACTTGTCCGAGCAATTGTGCAGCTAAGATCTTTTCATCAACAGGGAAGCTCTTGCCTTCGCGAATCTTGCGCTCACGAAGAATTTGACGTAAAGATGTCTCAATCCTTTCATAAAGCTGATTAATTCGTTCGCGTAATCGTTCATTCTCAAACATTAGAGCATGACCAGAAAGAATGCGACTTAATCCTGGGTTGCGCTCAGAAAAGACAAGAATTAATTGAAGCACTAGACGGATGCGTGTCAGCGTGTCTTTTTCTTCATCAAGAATACGGTTAATGCGAGACATTAAAGATTCTTCGATAAACTCGATAAGCCTTCAAACATACGGGCTTTGCTGGGAAAATGACGATAGAGGCTGCTTCAGACACCCCAACTTGCTTGGCAAGTTTTGCGGTGGTGATGCGAGATGTTCCTTCATTAGACTCAAGCATTTGAGCAAGAGCTTGAAGGATTTCCTCTTTTCTATTCGACTTTTTCGTAGCGGACATAAATCCTTTTCCTTTTGATTACTGCATGCCAATTTCAGCATGTTATCGCCCATAAGTAGATCTGTTAGTGTACCTAAGCGGCTTTTAACTACACAGTTCAACGTGGTAAATGGTTGAACTGTGTAACAATCTCTGTTTTGGGAAGTGCATTAACGGAAAGGCACTCTGCGATAAGTAGTGTGCTTAATCGTGGCACGACTAACGTGTGCCACTATTTGTCATTAGATTTAGGCGATTTGTTCTGAGATTGTTTTCCAAATGGCATGACTTAACTCAGTTTTCATTGCGCTGCCTAATGACTTGCTACCGCCTTGCCAATATACGGTAATCGCATTTGAGTCACTGTTAAAGCCCTGACCTGCAATAGACACATCATTTGCACAAATCATATCCAGATTCTTACGTTGTAGTTTGTCTAAAGCGTACGCCTCGACATCTTGAGTCTCTGCGGCAAAGCCGACGGTAAAGGGACGAGATTCTGACAATGATGCTACCGAGGCAATGATGTCAGGGTTCTTCACCATGGTGATTTGCATATCGTCTTTATCTGCGGTTTTCTTTATTTTTTGCGTAGCAATATCAAGCGGACGATAATCGGCCACAGCGGCGCAGCCAATGAAGATGTCATGACACGTGGCATTCGCTAAGGCGGCTTGATGCATTTCTTCAGCGCTGACAACGTTAATGCGTTTTACCCCATTCGGTGTTGGGAGTGTCACAGGGCCTGAAATCAGTGTTACGTCAGCACCGAGTTGCTGTGCTGCTTGAGCTAAAGCGAACCCCATTTTTCCTGAACTGTGGTTAGAAATATAACGGACAGGATCGATGGCTTCGCGGGTCGGTCCTGCGGTAATGACGACTGATTTTCCTGCCAGCAACTTAGGGCCAAAAAACTGCTCACATTTCTCGACTAACTGCATAGGTTCAAGCATACGACCTGGGCCAACATCACCGCAGGCTTGCTCCCCAGCTGCCGGCCCCCAAATCATCATGCCTCGGCGAGAGAGGGTGGCGATATTT
>ASHK01000115.1 GCA_000695745.1 Vibrio madracius
TCTCGGACCGCCAAAAAGGACAGAAGGTTAAATCCAAGCTTGATGAGCATACAGCGTTCATATTGAATATGCTTGATTCTGACAAGTCAAAGGCTGAGATTTTAAGGAAGCTTAGTGACAAAGGGGTACAAGTATCTCGAAGTCGTTTCTACTCCTGGCTGGAAGATCGTGGCCTGCATAACAAGAAGGCAGAGTTTCAGGCAGACATGTTCACTGAGTAGCAGACTCAGTGCTGATTATCCCTTAATCATCCCTTAATCATACTTGGCTAGCTCATTTATGCCCCAAAACGGTCTAGGAAGCAAATCTATAAACAATTCAATCTTTCATTTTTGCATGGATATAGAACAAAGTTGTCTATTTTTGAACCTTAGAGTGCTTCGTAGAATAGTGCCATCAACTTGATAACACATAATGAAGGTTTGCTATGAGCACATCACAATTAATTCTTGAGCTATCTCTTATTGGCACGATGTTACTCGTTACGGGTATTTTTTTGGTTCGTAGCTATGACAAAACCGACAGCGTAGGAACAAAAGTTCAAAAGATCCTAACAGGTCTACTTGGCACCTTTATGGTGATGGCGGGAATGGTAAAATTCTTTGACCCGTTCACGGCTATGTTTGCAAAACAAATTGCACTGAGTGAACTGCCTTTACCAACGTTGTCTCGCTGGGCTGGTCAATTAGGTGAGATTTTTGCAGGTCTACTGTTGCTTGTGGTGATGATTGGTAATAAGGCACTTGCAGCTCCGATTAAAGATAAAGCCATAGAGTTAGCAACGCTATTAACGACAGCAATTATGATCGTTGCAGTGTATGTTCACCTACTGCCAAATGTGCCTGCCGAAGTGCTACCGCTTCAGTCTAAACCACCTGTAATGACGCTGACTATTCTTGGTTTAGCGTGGTTGAATGCATTCTTATATTTTCGTAAAAAGTAATCGCTAAAGTCACATAATAAACGCCAGATTAGTTCGTCTAGTCTGGCGTTTTTCATTTCATAAATATAACAACTACGAGTCTCGCTCTGAGTGAATCGAAGCCAGAAACTCAGCAGATTGCCCAAACCGTTCAAAAATCATGTCCCTAAAGGCAACCACTCTGGTCGCTATCAGCTTTCTGTCTGCCCACACCAAGAATGCTTTACCCGTTGGGTATTCAAGTCCTGGCAATACCTCGACCAACTCTTTTCTATCTGCATGCTTTTCAAAAGCTGCTCTTGGCATCATGCAGATCCCAGCACCTGCCAATGTCGCATCAATATTTAAACGTAGACTGCTGATTGAGTAACGAGGTTGATAGGGAATACGGAGTGTTTTGCCATCTTCTTTTAGCTCCCAATATGGCAAGTTATTACCTGAGAGTAGCTGATGGTTAATTAACTCTTCTGCTCGTTCTGGCTGACCATGTTTTTCAATATAGCTGGGTGATGCCGCGAGCATTAATTGTGATTCAAACAACTGACGCTGTATTAAATGATTGGCATGAGGTGGCGTCGTCACTATCGCAAGATCAATCTGCTCATCAAAGAAACGTTCTGTACCTGCGCTAAATTGAATGGTTACGGAGACCTCTGGGTGAAGCTGCATAAACTCAATCGCCATTTTTTGCAGGAAATTGTCAGCAAATGGCTCTGGGCAAGATACTCGGATCTCCCCCGTTAATACGGGCTGACTATTCGAAAGCTGTGTCCATTCATCATTCAACTGCACAAATAGGGCAGCGAAGCGCTGGTAATATTCGTCACCAGCTGTCGTGAGCTGGAACTGTTTTGCATTACGGTGTACCAGTTTTTCACCCAATTTATCCTCAAGGCTCGCTACAGCCCTTGATAGCGTTGGGGCTGAAACGTGTGCTTTAAGGCTCGCCGCTGCAAAGCCACCGCACTCGACAGATTGGCAAAACAGATAGAGATTGGAGATGTCTTTTGCTTTCATAGTTGATCGCTCTTGAGAGTTACACTCTGAGTTAATCATTCAAATATGAAAGATTCAAGTTCAATGTTGTCTATTTTTGATTGTGATGGGCGGGACTAATATAACCCCATCAGTTAGCCAATCGAAGTCAGGCATAAGAGAGTCAATCATGAAAAAGTTTTCACGTAAGTTCCAATATCCACTAATGGTTTCTATGGTTTTACCTACTATGCTTCTTAGCATGCCAGCCATCATGGTAGCTAAAACACTGCCAGAGAACGGCGCATTCTTTGATGCATGGTTAAACGCAGTTTCACAAATGGTGCCATCTGCACTGTTAGTTTTAGCCCTTGTAGCACCAACTGTTCGTCTTTTCGTAACCAAAGTGCTGCTAGAGCCAGAAGCAAAATAAGTTAGTAAAGTTAACAAGTTAAAGAATAGGAAAGAGAGAATGAGTGAATTTAAACTACACACTGTTGAGTCTGCACCTGAGAAAAGCAAAGCAATTCTTGAAGGCGCACAAAAGCAAATGGGTATGATTCCTGGTCTTTACGCAGTAATGGCTGAGTCTCCTCAAATCCTAACAGCGTACACGCAACTGCATCAGCAATTCACCAACACATCATTTGATGCCGAAGAACTAACAGTGGTATGGCAGACCATCAACGTTGAACACGAGTGTCACTACTGCGTCCCTGCACACACTGGGATCGCGCACTCAATGAAGGTTGATCCTGCATTGATTGAAGCACTGCGTAACGATGAGGCAATGCCAACTGAAAAGCTTCAAGCTCTGAAAGACTTCACTCTTGCAGTAGTTCGTGAGCGTGGCAATGTATCAGAAGCAGACCTAGCGGCATTCTTTGCGGCAGGTTACGGTCAGCAACAGGTACTGGAAGTGATCCTTGGTCTATCGCAAAAAGTGATCAGTAACTACGTCAACCACGTTGCTCACACGCCAGTAGACAAAGTATTTGAGAAGTTTGCTTGGTCTAAAAAATAGTCCCACGATCTAGATGTAATAGAGCGAACGAATACGTTCGCTCTTTTTTCACAAAGCTTCATGTTTAGATGTCTGTTAACAACAGTACAACGAGGGAGCATATGGAGTGCAAGAAAACGGGTGTAAAAAAGCCATTTAGAATTAGAAGAAATCTGGCGGATTAGAACTCGCTTAGAACTCAGTAATAATCTGATGGAACTATCTCTTCTTAACCTTGCAATCGATAGCAAGCTACGTTCAAATGACCTCTTATCATTAAGGGTGTCAGATGTTTCATCTAACTTCTTAGTATTCAACCGTGTCCAGTATGTTCAGAAAAAGACTGGCAATGACGTTCAGTTTGAAATCACTCAGAGAACACAGCAAACGCTGAGTCATTGGATTAAAGACCAAAAGCTTCAACCTAAAGACTACCTTTTTCCAAGCCCACGAAAGCCCCATCAATCTCTAAGCTATTCATATTACCGTCGAATCATTCGGAGTTGGGCACTTAGTTTAGGTCACAACCCTGATCTCTACGGAACTCATTCAATGCGCCGAACTAAAGCGACATTGATTTACCAGAAGACTAAAAATATTCGAGCGATTCAGCTTTTACTCGGGCATACCAAGATCGAAAACACCATCAAATATTTGGGTGTTGAGTTGGAAGATGCACTTCGTTTATCTGAAGAAATTGAGAGCTGATTCATAAGGAATGATTATCAAATGTTGGTGACTTAGCGTTTTTACTCTGTCTCATTTATGTCCAAAAGTGAGTTGGGTGACAAGTGTATATGACAAGTGTATATGTGTGTGATCACCAAGCGATCCCATCGAGATGACTATCAACCTATAGAAACACCTTAGTTTTTATGACAAGTTTACGTTTGGAAAAGCGTCAAAATCAGCCCGATTTACAAAAAATTATGACAACTGCTATAATTGAGATTCAAAAAGAGAAATTATTAACCTAACTCACTGTTAAAGATAGAGTTTGTTATAAATCGTCAGAATTTGAGTCTGAAAAATTTCCAAGGGTAGAAACTTATGGGTAAAGTCTATGACGGCTTGCACCGCATCAGTTTCCTGATCAATGAAGATGGGGTGATTGAACACGTATTCAATAAGTTTAAGACCAAAACTCATCATGAAGTGGTGCTTGACTATTTAAACGAGAAGGCGTCGTAACACGACTTATTAAAAGCCAAACAGCCCATTAAAAAAGGTTCATCGCGGATTAGCGGGAACTAAAAACAAAAACGGTAGTAAGTGATATGGTTTAGTCGCCAAACAAAAATCATACACAAACTACCGTTTTCATGCCGAATCATACTTT
>ASHK01000116.1 GCA_000695745.1 Vibrio madracius
GAGAACTCTTTCCCGCGATACAGCGTCAGCAACAACACGTAGAGAGCATTTGGAGGCAAGATGTTAAGCAGAGCGACTATTCTGGCGTGTGGTTGCCCAATGCATTAGCCACTAAATATCCGAACTCGAACAAAGAGCTGAACTGGCAGTTTTTGTTTCCATCGACTCGCCTGTCTGCTGATCCTCGTTCTGGTTTGATTCGCCGGCACCATATCAATGAGTCAAGCGTACAAAAGGCCTGAAATCCGCGGTTAAAAAGGCGGAAGTCGATAAGCAAGTAAGCTGTCACACGTTACGGCATTCATTTGCGACGCATTTATTGGAAAGTGGTGCTGATATTAGAACCGTGCAAGAACAATTGGGGCATACCGATATCAAGACGACCCAAATCTATACACATGTCATTAATCGCGGAGCAAATGGCGTGAAAAGTCCGTTATCCCATATTCTTTAGATACAAAAAAGGAGAGCTTTCGCTCCCCTTTTACATAGACCTAACTGCTAATTAAAGAGCAGCTTTCGCTTTTTCAACTAGAACTGCAAATGCAGCTTTGTCGAATACCGCGATGTCAGCAAGGATCTTACGGTCGATCTCGATAGATGCTTTCTTAAGACCGTTGATGAAACGGCTGTAAGATAGACCATTTTGACGAGATGCCGCGTTGATACGTGCAATCCACAGTTGACGGAATTGACGTTTCTTAGCGCGACGGTCACGGTAAGCGTATTGACCAGCTTTAGTAACTGCTTGGAAAGCTACGCGGTAAACACGTGAACGTGCACCGTAGTAACCTTTAGCTTGTTTTAGAACTTTCTTATGACGTGCACGAGCTTGTACACCACGTTTTACGCGAGGCATTATGTCTCTCCTAAACTAAACGATTGATAAACTAAAAAGAATTAAGCGTATGGCATCATACGAACAACTGCAGCCACTTCACACTTAGGAAGGATTGCATTTGGACGAAGCTGACGCTTGTTCTTAGTAGTACGCTTAGTCAGAATGTGACGTTTTGTAGCGTGCTTGTACTTAATACCACCAGCAGTCTTCTTGAAACGCTTAGCAGCACCTTTGTTGGTTTTCATCTTAGGCATGATGAATAACTCCGCATTGTTGAGTTGTTTAAACAATAGTAATTAGGGCGAACAAAACCCAGCCATTCAGAAAACGGCTGGGTCTTCTTACTTGTAAAGCCGTTAATTACTTCTTCTTAGGGGCCAATACCATGATCATTTGGCGACCTTCGATTCTAGTCGGGAAAGATTCTACTACAGCTAATTCTACAGTATCTTCTTTCAGACGATTTAGAACGTCGACACCAATATCTTGGTGAGCCATTTCGCGGCCACGGAAGCGAATTGTTACCTTCACTTTGTTGCCGTCTTCTAGGAAACGCGTCAGGTTGCGTAGTTTTACCTGATAGTCTCCAATATCAGTTCCAGGACGGAATTTTACTTCCTTAATCTGAATCTGCTTTTGCTTCTTCTTCTGCTCTTTCGCAGCTTTGCTCTTCTCGAAGAGGAACTTGCCGTAGTCCATCACGCGACAGACTGGTGGCTCGGCGTTAGGGCTGATCTCTACGAGATCCATACCAGCTTCTGCAGCTGCATCTAGTGCTTCTTGAATCGATACGACACCAACAGATTCACCATCTGCACCTGTTAGACGAACTTCACGAACGCCACGAATTTCACCGTTTAAACGGTGCTGGTTTTGTTTGGCCGGTTGTTGGCCACGTCTTCCGCCTTTAATAGCTTATTCCTCCAGATTGAGCTTACGGCTAGAAACCTCGGCTTGGATGTATGAGATAAAGTCATCCACTTTAAACTTGCCTAGGTCCTTACCCTTACGTGTACGTACTGCAATTTCTCCAGCTTCCATTTCTTGGTCGCCACAAACAAGCATGTACGGGATACGCTTCAAAGTATGTTCGCGGATTTTAAAGCCAATCTTCTCATTTCTCAAGTCCGCTTTGGCTCTAATTCCACTTTTTTGCAGTTTTTGTGTTACTTCTTGAACATAATCAGACTGTTTGTCCGTAATATTCATGATAACAGCTTGTTCTGGCGACAACCACGTTGGGAAGAAGCCAGCATATTCTTCGATAAGAATACCGATGAAACGCTCTAGTGAACCTAAGATTGCGCGGTGAATCATAACAGGAACTTGACGTTCGTTGTTTTCATCCACGTAAGTAGCACCTAGACGACCCGGTAGGTTGAAGTCTAGTTGAACTGTACCACATTGCCACGCACGATCTAGGCAATCATATAAAGTAAATTCGATCTTAGGACCGTAGAACGCACCCTCGCCTTCTTGAATCTCGAATGGAATCTCCATCGCATCAAGAGATTGTTTTAGTGCTTCTTCAGAACGATCCCAAATTTCATCACTACCTACGCGCTTCTCTGGGCGAGTTGATAGTTTCACCACGATGTTGTCAAAACCAAACGTGTTGTATGTGTCGTACACCATCTTGATACACGACGTTACTTCGTCTTGTATTTGGCTTTCAGTACAGAAGATGTGTGCATCATCCTGTGTGAAACCACGAACACGCATAATACCGTGCAGAGCACCTGACGGCTCATTACGGTGACATGAGCCAAACTCAGCCATGCGTAATGGTAGGTCACGGTATGATTTTAGACCTTGGTTAAAGATCTGAACGTGACCTGGGCAGTTCATTGGTTTAATCGCGTATTCACGGTTTTCTGATGAAGTTGTGAACATGGCGTCTGCGTATTTGTCCCAGTGACCAGAACGCTCCCAAAGAACGCGGTCCATCATTAGAGGACCTTTTACTTCTTGGTAACCGTATTCAGTCAGTTTTTCACGAATGAATACTTCTAGGTCACGGAATACAGACCAACCGTTGTGGTGCCAAAACACCATACCAGGTGCTTCTTGCTGCATGTGGAATAGATCCAACTGCTTACCAATTTTACGGTGGTCACGTTTTGCCGCTTCTTCTAGACGCGTCAAATGCTCTTTAAGCGCTTTTTTATCGTGGAATGCAGTGCCATAGATACGTTGCAGCATCTTATTGTCACTGTTACCACGCCAATATGCGCCAGCCACGTTCAATAGTTTGAAGTGTTGGCAGAAACCCATGTTAGGAACATGAGGACCACGGCACATATCGATGTATTCTTCATGATGGTAAAGGCCTGGACGATCGTCTTTAGAAACGTTCTCGTCTAGGATTTCCATCTTGTATGTTTCGCCGCGACTTTCAAATGTGTCACGAGCTTCCTGCCAGCTAACCTTTTTCTTGATAACTTGATACTTGGTTTTTGCTAGCTCTTTCATATCGTTTTTCGTATTTTCTCAACGTCTTCCATAGTCAAAGACTGTTCTAAATCGATATCGTAGTAAAAGCCATTGTCGATCGTAGGACCGATTGCCATTTTCACATCTGGGTACAGTTGTTTAATAGCGTGACCAAGTAAGTGAGCACAAGAGTGACGAACAATTTCAAGACCGTCTTCGTCTTTCGCCGTGATGATTTCTAGGCTCGCATCGTTTTCAATTAAATCACAAGCATCTACGCGTTCGCCATCTACACGACCAGCAATGGTTGCTTTCGCAAGACCAGGGCCGATAGAAAGAGCGACATCCATTGTAGAAACAGGGTTATCAAATTGACGTTGGCTACCGTCAGGAAGAGTAATTACAGGCATGTAGTATCCTATTTACAGTGGTCTTGCACACCAAGCAAGACATGTTTTATTGGTTAGCAATTTTCAGTTACCCGAAAACTGCCGCGATTTCATTGTGTTATCAGCTTATTTTGATGCAAATACGGATGCACCAGCCAAAGCGAACGAACATTGTAAACAAAGCTCACGAAATAACAATCAGAAATGTGACATGTTTAATAAAACGCCAGTACTTCGCCCCCACCACCTAGTCACGGCCCTTGTGGTTTCTTACTCTTGCCACTTTTCTTTTCGATATATGAATCTTTGATTTCACTTCAATAGCTTCTAACCTATACGAAGAGTATGTAAAAAAAGGGACTGCTTATGGACCACTCAGAATATTACGTCAAACTCAATCAAGATGGGCATTCTAACGTTTATTGTGAAGGACATTTATTGTTAGGCAGTGAGGTTATCGAGGTTGAAAATCAAGCCGATCAGAATCACCCAGATTCCACTGCCATCATTATGCTCGCCAACGGTACCCGAATAGCTGGTGTAAAAGTCATCAAATAAAACAAACGAAAAAGATAAAGGAGGGGATATACCCTGTCTCTTGATCACAAGTCTTGTTGCTCAAGAGACTTAGCGAGTTCATACCCTTCAAGGATGGTTTGTAACCTAAACCATCCTTGCCATAAGGTTTTTATAGAAGCACGACCTGTCCGCTTGGTATCTTTCC
>ASHK01000117.1 GCA_000695745.1 Vibrio madracius
AATAAGTCTTAGGGCGCATAGAATGCAAAGGCTAGTTGTTTTGCTTTTAGCTCTGCCTCTACTTTACGCCTGTGGGACTATAGTTCAAGGTGTAAGTTCTGGTGTTGAAGCAATCAATACTTCTCAGACATTTCGTCAGGGGCGCTACGGAAAGCTAACGGAGCAAGAGTTGGCATGGGCGAGTACGGCCTGGAAATACATTGAGAACAATACCCAGCTACAAACCGGGTTGGTCAATGGTATTGATAATTACCCATCGACTAATATGTCAGGTATCGCTGACTATCTATTTGCCTTGCTCGCAGCGAAAGAGTTCGAGTTTATCTCAACCAAACAGTACGATGAACGGCTCACTCTGGTGCTAACTTTTCTCAATGACATGAATTTGAGTATGGGACAAGTACCTCATAAGGTTTATCACACCCAGACAGGGCAGAAAGTCGATTATGGATTGCAGCCCAGTGATATTGGCTGGTCATCGCTAGACACAGGGCGTTTACTTATTGCCCTCGCCATTGTTAAACAGTTCTCTCCGGAATTTACCGAATACATTGATAAGGCGGTATTGCGCTGGAACTTTTGTGAACTTATCAATGAGGACGGTGAACTCTTCGGTGGCGCGATTTATGGTGGTAACGTAACTCGATATAAAGAAGGGCGTTTAGGTGTGGAAGAATATACGTCCTATGGTTATCTAGATTGGCAAGTCGTGCCCTACAAAGCCATGCGGATTGACCCTTATGATGTCGCAACGATATATGGTATCGACTTACTTTTTGATGGCCGAGACCCTAGAGATTTCGATGTACTCAGGCCGGTGTATAGCACCCCTTACTTGTGGATGGGGCTAGAGTTTAATTGGGACAAAATAGCTGACTCTAGTTCGAACGATGCGAACCACTCAGATCCTGTTATGTCTGCGATGGCAGATTCTCTCTATTTAGTGCAAGAAGCACGCTGGGATGTCGATAGAATCTATACCGCTAGAGGTGATCACGTCGTCGCTGGAGATCCTTACTTTGTTTATGACGCCGTTTATGCGTTAGGGACTCCCTGGATCACTCTCGCAGAAGACGGCAGCTCCCATGATTTACTTGCGCTAGTCTCAACAAGGGTTGCATTTCAGATGTGGGCACTTTGGAAAACCGATTATACCGACCGTTTAATGGTACTTGTGAGAGAGCTCTATGACCCTCAGCGTGGGTGGTATGAAGGACGCTACGAGAGAAACAGCAAATACGAAAAGAGCATAACGCTTAAGACCAATGCCGGAGTGTTAGAGGCTTTATTGTATAAGCAGAAAGGCAAACTATATCAACCTCGGGAACGAGAGAGTATCGAGACGTACAGTTTGATTCGCGTTTCTATCATCCCGGTAAATGCTTAGTGGAGACGTTTGATGACTACGATTAGATTGCTTCTCATTGCATTATTGGTGTCGTTTACCGCGTTTAGCAACGCGCGAGTACTGGATGTAGAATTGAGAGTGTTTAGTCAACCGACGTTGCTTGCTGGAAACGGAAGATTTAAACAGCCGCGGAACAATATCATCGACTTAGCCTACAAATACTT
>ASHK01000118.1 GCA_000695745.1 Vibrio madracius
AATACGAGCTGGATAACAATCTCGCACGGGTGTTACTCAAACCTTTTGGCCAACAACCTAAATTTATTATGTTAGGACTTATGTTGATCACTGCCGTGTTTTCGATGTTTATGTCCAATACGGCGACAACCGTTATGATGTTAGCGCTACTAGGGCTATCGTCGCCTCTGCACCGAAGGGCGACCTTGGTATCAAAGCTCTGGTACTCTGCATACCTATTGCGGCAAACACTGGGGGCATCGCAACTCCAATAGGTACGCCGCCCAACGCCATCGCGTTGCAATATCTTACCGGTGAAAACAGCATTGATTTTTTACAATGGATGATGATGGGATTACCTTTTGTGATTGTTCAGCTCACATTAGCTTGGTTCCTACTGCAAAAGCTGTTTCCTTCTTCCGAGGATAGAATGGTGCTCAAGCTTGACGGCGCATTTCAAAAAAGTTGGCGCGCGGTCGTCGTTTACATAACGTTTGCTATTACCATTCTGCTTTGGATGACAACCAAGCTGCATGGTATGAACAGTTATGTCGTCTCTATTATCCCTCTCGCGGTATTTACACTCACGGGCATCATAGGTAAAGACGAACTGAAACTAATCAACTGGGACGTACTTTGGTTAGTTGCAGGGGGTATCGCTATCGGCATTGGATTGGATAAAACTGGGCTGGCTTCGGCATTGGCTCACGCCATTGATTATGAGTCTCTCTCTCCATTTGCCGTTGTCATTGCTCTCTCTATGGTGTGTTGGATCATGGCCAACTTTATGTCTAACACTGCTACAGCAAACCTATTGATGCCTATTGCTGCAGCGATTGGCGCTTCTATGGAAAGTCTAGTAAGCATTGGCGGTTTACAAGGCTTGCTCGTCGTGGTCGCGTTCTCGGCGTCCCTGGGTATGATTCTGCCTGTATCCACTCCACCGAACTCTTTAGCCTACTCGACAGGACTCATTGAAAGTAAAGACATGGCTAAAACAGGCCTTATCATTGGTGTTGTCGGTCTCCTCATTGTTTACGCTGCGACTTTAATCCTCGCGTAACCGTCATGATTGAAATCCTTTCGCCAGTCGGTGAAAGGATTTCCGAGAGGATTTCATTGCAGTTTCTAGTGCAGCATAGTAAAACCTAATCAGTTCACAAGGATTGAGACATTAGGGATAGCAATGGGATTTGAATGGCTGGCGCTGATCGCCGCTTTTTTATGGGCGGTATCGAGCATTATTTCCGTCACCCCAGCCAAGCATTTAGGATCGTTCTCCTACAGTCGATGGCGTATGGGCTGTACCGCCTTGATCCTCTCGACAATGGCCATGGTTACTGGCGGTTGGTCGACCGTTGAAAGTAGCCATATCACACCCATGATGCTATCTGGACTTATCGGTATTTTTATTGGTGATACTGCGCTTTTTGCCTGCCTAAACCGAATGGGGCCAAGACAAGCAGGACTATTATTTTCCTGCCATGCCGTGTTTTCAGCACTGTTAGGTTATTTCCTATTTTCAGAAACCATGACTCCACTAGAGTTGCTCGGTTCAGCGTTGGTCTTCTCAGGGGTTGCTACTGCGATCTTCTTTGGACGACGTGGAAACAGCAACCACAAAGCTAGCGAACTAGAAACCATTAAAGGCAATGTGTGGTTTGGTGTGGGACTCGGAATCACGGCAGCCTTGTGTCAGGCTCTTGGGGGGATTATCGCTAAACCCGTCATGCAAACTGCGGTGGATCCAGTGGCAGCGTCTGCGATACGTATGATCACCGCATTTATTGCCCATTGCTTGTTTCTATTCACTGGTACTCGACACGCGAAGAGCCTTCATCCTATTACTTGGCCCATATTCGGGATTACTGCTCTTAATGGGTTCTTAGCGATGGCGGTAGGAATGACGCTGATTCTCTTTGCTTTGCAAACTGGAAATGTAGGAATGGTCGCACTGCTCTCGTCAACCACTCCAATTATGGTCTTGCCACTGCTTTGGATATACACCAAGCAGCGTCCTAATAAATATGCTTGGCTAGGTGCCCTATTGGCTGTCGCGGGCACCGGTATTTTGGTCAGTTAAGCACGCGGAAAAGGAAAAGCCACCACTTCATCGATATGAGCGGCACCAAGCGCCAACATAATGAGGCGGTCAATGCCCAAAGCGACACCAGCACACGCTGGTAGACCTGATTTGAGTGCTTCTATCAAATGATAGTCAATCGGCTGTTGAGGGAGGCCCATTTGCTGACGCTTGCGATTGTCCTCTTCAAAGCGAGCTAACTGTTCATTAGGGTTGTCTAGCTCATGAAAACCGTTCGCCAGTTCTATCCCCTTAAAATAGACTTCAAATCGGTCTGCAACACGCTCATCTTTAGGATTGACCTTAGCCAGCGCAGCTTGTGACGATGGAAAATCATACACAAACGCAGGTGTTTCTTGGCCTATTTTGGTTTCAACTCCCATGCTAAAGAGCAGTTGCAACAGCGTATCTCGATCTTGCTCCGTATCGGCAATATCACTCAGCCCTAGACCTCCAGCCACCTGTCTCAACTCTGACATGCTCGCTTCTAGTGGACAAACGCCTAAATGAGTCATAAACGCTTGTTGATATGTCAGGCGCTCAGCACAGTTGCACGCCAACACCATCATTAATAGCTCATCCATTTCATCCATTAGCTGATGATGGTCAAAGCCTTCGCGATACCACTCAAGCATGGTGAACTCAGGGTTATGGTAGCGACCGCTTTCCTCATTGCGGAAGGCTTTATTAATTTGATAAATAGAGCCGCTTCCCGCTGCCAGCAAACGCTTCATATGAAACTCAGGGCTAGTCATAAAATACAGCTTACGACCATCCGCATAACCTGGGCCTACAAAGTGGGTCTGGAACGTATGTAAATGAATGTCTGTGACGGTCGCATGGCTCATAGCAGGCGTATCCACTTCCATTACATTCCTTGATAGGAAGAAGTCTCGTATTGAATGGATTATTTGTGCCTTTTTTTAGTAAGGCCACTTGAAGCTGTGGGCTGCCACTCATTGCAAATCATAATTAAACTCATTAGCTCTGTTTATTGATAATTATACGACTGTGACGATTTCTACTCAATAACGCGTGATTTTAATCACACATCATATAAATACTATGCTTCACTTTGCATTTCCGGAGCAAAAACCTAACTCAGTCAATTTTTTTGCCATACAGCTTATCTAATATAAAACCTTACTCTATAAAAGCTTACTAAAGCATTTAATTATAACTCGCGAGCTCACTCGCACTCACACACTGGAGGATAACTGTGAAAACAATTACCACAGATATCGCAGTCATCGGCGCAGGCGGCGCCGGTCTTCGTACTGCCATTGCAGCAGCAGAAGCAAACCCAGAAATGGAAGTTGCTCTGATTTCTAAAGTCTACCCGATGCGTTCACATACCGTGGCAGCAGAAGGTGGTTCTGCAGCTGTAATCAAGGATGAAGATAGCTTAGATAACCACTTCAACGATACCGTTGGTGGTGGCGACTGGCTTTGTGAACAGGATGTTGTTGAATATTTCGTAGAAAATGCCACACGTGAAATGATCCAAATGGAGCAATGGGGCTGCCCATGGAGCCGTAAGGAAAATGGCGAAGTTAACGTTCGTCGTTTCGGTGGTATGAGGTTGAACGTACATGGTTTGCCGCTGATAAAACCGGCTTCCATATGCTACACACTCTGTTCCAGACTTCGATGAAGTATGAGCAAATCAAACGATTTGACGAATACTTTGTGGTTGACCTACTTGTCGTTGAAGGCGAGGTTCAAGGTCTTATTGCTATTCATATGTCTGAAGGTGAACTGGTTACGATTAAAGCCAAATCTGTTGTACTAGCAACAGGTGGTGCGGGCCGCGTTTATCACTGTAATACCAACGGTGGTATCGTAACAGGCGACGGTATGGCGATGGCTTATCGTCATGGTGTACCGCTACGTGATATGGAGTTTGTTCAGTATCACCCAACCGGCCTTCCTGGTACAGGCATCCTGATGACAGAAGGTTGTCGTGGTGAAGGTGGTATCATCGTCAACAAGAATGGCTACCGCTATCTGCAAGACTACGGCATGGGTCCAGAAACACCAGTTGGCCAACCGAAAAACAAATATATGGAACTGGGTCCTCGTGACAAAGTTTCCCAAGCTTTCTGGCACGAACAACAGAAAGGCAACACCATCAAACACCCACTTGGTGACGTTGTACATCTAGACCTCCGCCATCTTGGTGAAGAGTACTTGCAAGAGCGTTTACCATTTATCTGTGAGCTTGCTAAAGCCTACGTGAACGTTGACCCAGCGAAAGAGCAATCCCAATTCGTCCAACTGTTCACTACACCATGGGTGGTATCGAAACCAATGGGCAGTGTGAAACACGCATTCAAGGTCTATTTGCTGTCGGCGAATGTGCATCTGTTGGTCTGCACGGTGCTAACCGCCTAGGCTCTAACTCTCTCGCTGAATTCGTTGTTT
>ASHK01000119.1 GCA_000695745.1 Vibrio madracius
ACTTGGAGACAACATCTTCTATGGCCAATCGTTCAGTAAGCAGTTGCAAAATGCTCGAGAGCTGACAGCCAAAGGGCTTGCAACAGTATTTGGCTATAAAGTAAAAGACCCTGAACGATTTGGTGTTGTTGAGTTCGATGCTGACATGAAAGCGATTTCGATCGAAGAAAAGCCAGTTGAACCAAAATCTGATTATGCTGTTACAGGTTTGTACTTTTACGACAATCGTGTAGTTGAAATGGCTAAGCAAGTTAAGCCATCAGAGCGTGGAGAGCTAGAGATCACCACGTTAAATGAAATGTACTTAAATGATGGGTCTTTAAATGTAGAGTTACTTGGACGTGGTTTTGCGTGGTTGGATACGGGAACTCACGAGAGTCTTCATGAGGCGTCCTCTTTTGTTCAGACAATTGAGCATGTTCAAGGTCTAAAAGTGGCTTGTCTCGAAGAGATCGCTTGGCAGAATCAGTGGCTTCCTGATGAGCAGCTGATAGAAATAGCGAAACCTATGCTTAAAAATGAATATGGTCAGTATTTAAACCGTCTTGTCACGGAAAAGAAAAAGAGAGCAGCCAAATAATGAAGATCTTAATTACGGGCTGTCACGGACAGGTCGGATACTGTCTAGTTCAACGTCTAAACAAACGAAGAGGTGTTGAGGTTATTGCTTATGACCGAGAAGATTTAGATATTACGAATTCAGAGCAAGTCAGTACGATTGTTGCTCAGCTAAAACCAGTGTCATTATTAATGCTGCAGCTCATACTGCTGTAGACAAAGCCGAAACTGATATCGACCAGAGTTATGCCATTAATTATGAAGGTCCTCTTTATTTAGCCAAAGCGGCAAAAGCAATCGATGCGTTACTGCTACATATTTCGACTGACTATGTCTTTGATGGTACTAAGCAAGATCCTTACAACGAAAGTGATGTTACAGGTCCCCAAGGCGTTTATGGAAAGAGTAAGTTAGCTGGAGAGCAGGCGGTAGAAGAGCATTGCTCCCGTTATGCAATTTTGCGTACCGCTTGGGTATTTGGGGAACATGGAAACAACTTCGTCAAGACGATGTTGAGACTTGGAGCAGATAGACCAGAATTGGGTATTATTGGAGATCAGTTTGGTGGTCCAACTTACGCAGGTGATATTGCAGATGCGCTTATCGTCATGATGGACAAGTTTGCTGAATCCAATTGCGATCTTTCAGGTGTCTACCACTTTTCAGGTGCTCCTCATGTTAGTTGGTATGAATTCGCTTGTGAGATCTTTTCGCAAGCACAAGTTAACAATGTCTTGAAGAGTGTTCCAAAAGTAAGCGAGATAACAGCAGAACAATACCCTCTTCCTGCACCAAGACCTGCCAACTCGCGATTAGATTGCAGCAAAATAGAGTCTGTATTCGGAGTAACACCGAGTGATTGGAAATTAGCACTGACCCATATTGCGGAATACAAATAATGAAAGTAATTGATACTAAAATCCCAGATGTGAAAATCATAGAACCACAAGTGTTTGGCGATGAACGTGGTTTTTCATGGAAACATGGCAACAAAAGAAATTTGAAGAATTAGTCACTGGCGGGAAACCGACAACTTTTGTTCAAGACAATCATTCGATGTCTAAAAAAGGTACACTTCGTGGTTTACATATTCAGACTGAAAATAACACAAGGATAAGCTAAGGTAAGAGTAATCTCGGGTAGTGTCTATGACGTTGCTGTCGATGTTCGGTCTGGATCCAATACTTTTKGCAATTGGGTAGGAGTCGAATTATCAGCCGCTAATAAAAGGCAGTTATGGGTGCCCGAAGGATTTGCTCATGGTTTTTATGTAACTAGTGAAGAAGCTGAATTCGTATATAAATGCACTGATTACTATAATCCAAACGCAGAGATATCGATTCAATGGAATGACGAAGAATTAAGCATTGATTGGCCTTTGGCTAATACAGAGCTATCATTATCTGAAAAAGACCGTAATGCAATTAGCTTTATTGAGTTCAAAAATGCCAAACATGATTAAATCTTATTTTAAACAAGCCAAGCTAATATTGATCTTGGCTAAAAACGATTTACATAGTCGATATTTAGATAGTGTCTTAGGAGTTTTTTGGGCATTTATTCAACCAATTGCGACTCTTTGCGTTCTTTGGTTTGTTTTTCAAGTAGGCTTTAAATCTCAACCGGTCGAAAATGTACCATTTATAGTATGGTTAGCCGCAGGTATGGTTCCTTGGTTTATGTTTAGTGACATTGTGTTGAATGGAAGTACTTCGGTTGTCAATAGTGCATATTTGGTTAAGAAGGTAGTTTTCCCTGTAAGTTATCTACCTCTTGTTTCCTGGATGTCAGCTCTAGCAATAGGATTGGTATTTAATTTATTCTTATTAATTCTATTATTTATATATAATATCGAGCCATCTATATATTGGTTGCAAATTCCATATCTATTCATATGTATCGCAGTTATCGCGTTAGCTATCACGCATTTTACAAGTACTATGGTTGTATTCTTTAAAGACATGGCTCATTTAGTCAATATAATAATCCAATTGATTTTGGCTGACCCCTGTTTTTGGTCGAAAGATATGATTCCAGATAAATATAGCTGGTTTATAGATTATAACCCGGTCGCATATATTATAGATGGGTATCGAATGGCGATACTTTCGGATGGTTATATTGTTAGCGATCTAAAAGGAACATTGTATTTTTGGACGTTATCTATAATTATGATGTACTTAGGAAAACGATTTTTTAATTCATTGAAAGAACACTTTGCGGATGTTTTATAATGTCAAATGATTTTAATAGCGTGATCGTAAATAATGTAAAAAAAGAGTATTCCGTTTACAGTAGTGTTCAAGATAGGTTTTTTAAAACGATCTTAAAGCAAAAGAAAAATGTTTTTAAAGCACTAGACGGGGTGAGTTTTAGTATTCAGAAGGGACAGTGCGTCGGATTTCTTGGTAGGAATGGTGCTGGAAAATCTACCCTTTTGAAGATCATTACTGGAGTGCTTCGTGCTACGGACGGAAACGTAGAATCCAACGGGGTAATCGCATCATTGTTAGAGCTTGGTGCTGGTTTCAACCCGGAAATGACGGGTGTAGAGAACATCTATTTAAATGGGACGTTATTAGGACTAAGTCGAAAGGAAATTGATGCAAAGAAGACGGAAATAATTGAATTTGCAGATATTGGTGACTTTATTAATCAGCCAGTAAAAAACTATAGTAGTGGAATGTTTGCAAGGCTTGCATTTTCAGTTGCCATTAATGTTAAACCGGATATCCTAATAATTGATGAAGTTTTAAGTGTTGGCGATATTCGATTTCAGCAAAAATCTCTGCGCAAACTGAAACAATTTAAAGAAGATGGAAAAACAATATTATTCGTGTCACATGATATTGGTGCTGTAAGAAGTTTCTGTGATAGAGCGATTTGGATTGATGGTGGAAAAATAAAACTGGATGGAGATGTAGAAAAGGTAACAAAAGAGTATGTTTCTTACATGGAGTATGGTGAAATTTCACAAACTAGTGATACAACATGTAAAGTCAATTTATCGGATCAAAATGATAACGAGACTGAAATAGCTTCAAGTCTAAATAATGGCTTAACTGATACATTGATAAATGTTAATGATCTTAATGTTGATAGATTTGGTAGTGGTGAAGTTCTCATAGAGAAATTTTCATTAAAAGATCAAGATGGAAACATAGTAAACAGCACTAAAGGTGGAGAAAAACTTACTTTAGCACTTTATTTGTCTGAGGCAGAAAGACCACTCCAAAATGTTATTACTGGTTTCATTCTAAAGAATAAACTCGGACAACATGTATTGGGTACAAACTCTCTATGTACTGAACCTGCAAGCGGTAGTTTTGACATTGCAACAGGAGAAAGCAAAGTAATATATATTTCCTTTACAATGCCTTATTTACAAAATGGAGAATATACTATATCCCCAGCATTAGCGATTGGAGATCAAGATGAACATACACAAGTAGATTGGGTTCATGATTTATGTTTGATAACAAATCACACTGGACTCGCCGATCAGTTTAATTCCTATATATTTTCATCAAGAAATTTCGGTACGACAATAGTTGTTTCATAAATAAAGGTAATAGATATAATGGCCCATCCGCAACAAGTTAAATACTGCCAATCAATTAAAGAAAAATTCCCGAGTTATTTTGAAGATAAGTTTGTGCTGGACATAGGCTCGCTGGATATAAATGGTGCTAACAGAGATTTATTTGAATCTTGTAAGTATATAGGAGTTGATATTGGTATCGGAAAAAATGTAGATATTGTGTGCAAAGGACATGAGCTGACATTGCCTAATGAAACATTCGATACAATAATATCTACAGAGTGCTTTGAGCATGATATGTATTATCAAGAAACCATTCTGAATATCATCAGAATGTTGAAGCCTGGTGGTTTGTTTTTGTTTACCTGCGCTACGGAAGGGAGGCCAGAACACGGTACGTCACGAACTTCCTCAGAAGCAGATGCTCCATTCTTACAACAGCATGGAGAATGGAGTGATTATTATAAGAATCTTACTGAAAAAGATATAAGAGAGTTTATAGATGTCGACCAAGAATTTTCTGACTATCACTTTGCTGTAAATGAAGAAAGCCATGATCTGTACTTTTTTGGTATTAAGAAAGGTGAATTCAACCCACATTACGGCTACTCTCATTTAATTAAAAGAGAAAAATTTGCCCAACTATATTTAAAAGTAAATGATACATT
>ASHK01000120.1 GCA_000695745.1 Vibrio madracius
ATACTTCGAATAAGGGATCATGACCTTGTTTGGGTCCGCTTTTGTTTCTTCAATTAACGTTACCCCTTTAGGTAAAGCGCTACTGGCTTGATTTGACGATTCATAACTACTGCAACCGTATAGAAAGATCAGCGACAAAGCGCCGAGCCAGATCTTTTTCATAAAAGCTCCTTAGAAAAGACCGTAGAAGATAGCGGTCAGCGCGATATAACGCAGCGCTTTACCAATAGCAATTAGCACAACACACGGTAAGAACTTCATCCGCAACCAACCTGCCGCTAAACACAGGGGATCGCCAATGATAGGCAACCAGCTAAACAATAACGTCCAGTAACCGTATTTCTGTATCCATGCTATGGCCTTATGACCATGTTTCTCGTTCTGAGTTCGATTTGGCAACCAAATACCAATCCAGTAGTTGGTTAATCCCCCAAGAGTATTACCTATGGTGGCAACCAAAATCACCATCGCTGGGGCGTATTGTTGCAGACTTAATGTCGCGACTAACCCCGCTTCTGAGCCTCCTGGGAGCAAGGTCGCACTTAAAAACCCAGAAATAAAAAGGACCGCGAGTGCGGAGTCGGCAAACCATGACTCCGCGAGATATTGAGAAAACGTTTCTAGCATTGCATATCAAGTAAGACTTTGCCGCGAGTGCGGCTGGTTTCGACTTGTTGATGAGCCTCAACCACTTGTAAATAGGGGAAAATGTGCTGAATTTCGGTTTTGAGCAATCCAACGCCTACCATGTACAACAAGGTTTCCATTTGTTTTGTATCGGGAGACACTAGCATTCCACTCGCTTCAAAACCAAGCAGCTTGGCTTTTTCGCATACCAACTCGGCAGTAATCGTAGGAATGGTGATGACTCGAGCGTTATCTTTTAAACACTTGAGCGCATCTAATGCAACATCACCACCAACTAGGTCAATTAACACATCGACATCGCTTAGGCGCTCGGAAGCGGGAGCGAATTCATAATTGATAGCATGGGCTCCCAATGTAGCCAAGTAATCGAGATTGCGCTCACTGCACGTCGTGTACACCTCTGCTTTAGTGGCGACAGCCAACTGAACGGCAATGTGCCCAACGCCACCAGCCCCGGCGAGTATCAATACTCGTTCACCTTCTTGCACTTGCGCTTTATTGATGGCTTGGGCTGCCGTTTGTCCCGCCAATGGCAATGCAGCGGCGGCGTCCAACGCAACCGTCTTAGGTAACGCTGTCAGTTCTGTTTCTGGCACACATACATATTGGCTATAGCCCCCAGCCCGAAGAGGGAAACCGATAAACCCAACGACTTCTTGGCCCACTTCAAACGCTTGTGCGCCTTCACCTAAGCCCGCGATAACACCCGAAATGTCATAACCCGGGACCCAAGGTAAGTTATCTTTGTTTTCGGCAGCCGCCCACCCTAATCCAGCACGGGTCTTGACATCAATCGGGTTGACGCCGGCATAAGCGATTTTCACCAATACCTCGCCAGCGAGAGGCTGAGGAATATCGATCTCCTGAAATGCTAATACTTCTGCTGAACCAAATTCTGGGATGACTATTTGTTTACACTTCATCGCGGCTTCCTTTTCCAATTCTAGGTTCCATAGTAACGAAATACCCGTATGAGTCTAGATTATCTTTTCGTCATCCCGCACTCAGTATGTAACAAATTCAATCACTTTTGTGACTCTGTCTGAGTACTGATAACCAAAGATAAAAAAAGGGAGCCTTATCTCAGCTCCCCTTCGTCATCACATACAGATTGTAGTTAGCCGACTAAAGCGAGCAAAATACCCGCGGCAACTGCCGAGCCTAATACACCAGCAACATTAGGACCCATGGCATGCATCAACAAGAAGTTTTGTGGATTCGCTTGTAGACCAACCTTATTAACAACACGTGCCGCCATAGGTACCGCAGAGACCCTGCAGCCCCAATCAGCGGGTTAATATCTTCTTTTGAGTATTTGTTAAGTAGCTTCGCCATTAGTACCCCAGCGCCAGTTCCAATGCTAAAGGCCACCGCACCAAGAGCAAGAATACCTAGGGTTTCAAAGTTCAAAAACTCTTCTGCCTGAAGCTTTGAGCCAACACCAAGACCTAAGAAAATCGTCACAATATTGATAAGCTCATTTTGTGCCGTTTTCGATAGTCGGTCGACTACGCCCGCTTCTCGCATCAGATTCCCCAAACAGAACATGCCGACCAAAGGCGTTGCAGACGGTAAGAACAAGATGGTCATCAATAACACAGCAAGGGGGAATAAGATCTTTTCACCTTTGCTGACGTGACGAAGTTGCGCCATCTTGATAGTACGCTCTTCTGGCGTGGTCAAAGCCTTCATAATTGGCGGCTGGATAATCGGAACCAACGCCATGTAGCTATAAGCAGCGACGGCAATGGCACCGAGAAGATCCGGCGAAAGTCGGCTTGCTAAGAAGATAGCGGTTGGACCATCAGCACCACCGATGATGGCAATGGACGCCGCATCTTGCATGGAAAACTCCATACCAGGCACATAGTTCAGTAAGATCGCACCAAACAAGGTAGCAAAGATACCAAACTGAGCTGCCGCCCCTAGCCACAAGGTTTTCGGGTTAGCGATTAATGCCCCAAAATCTGTCATCGCCCCAACACCCATAAAGATAAGCAGTGGGAAAACCCCAGACTCGATACCGACATAATAGACGTAGTACAACAAACCGCCTGGCTCGGTGAAGCCCGCATTCGGAATGTTGGCTAGAATAGCGCCAAAACCGATCGGCAACAGTAGCAGTGGTTCAAAGCCCTTGCGAATCGCTAAGAACAACAAGATGCCTCCGACCAAAATCATGCAGATTTGGCCGAATTCAAAGTTAGCGATCCCTGTTTCTGACCATAAGGTCATCAATCCTTCCATGGTGCTCCCTTACGCTAAGCTAACAAGAGGCGCGCCTACAACAACAGCATCACCTTCTTTCACGTGTACATCTTGAACCACGCCGCTTTGCGCAGCACGTACTTCCGTTTCCATCTTCATCGCTTCTAAGATAAGCAGTACATCGCCTTCTTGAACTTGCGCACCAGAAGCAACATTGACCTTAAAGATATTGCCAGCTAATGGAGCGGAAACTGCTTCAACATTTGTTGCAGCAGCAGGTACTGGTGCAGGAGCGGCAGCAGATACAGGTGTCACTGAAGTAAGTTCGCCTTTGGGCCCCACTTCAACGTCATAGACCTGACCGTCAACTTTTACGCTATAAGACTCAATACCCGCAGCACTCGCTACTGGAGCTGCAACCGCCGCGGCAGGTTTGGCTTCTTCTTTACCCGGAGCAGGTTCAAATGCGTCAGGTTATGGCGGTTTTTCAGGAATTTGAGACCTACTTGTGGGAACAATGCATAGGTAAGAACATCATCAACGGTGTCTTCAGCCAGTGAGATACCCTCAGATTTGGCTTTTTGAAGCAGATCCTCGGTCAATGTATTAAGCTCCGCTTCTAGCAAGTCGGCCGGACGACAGGTAATCGCTTGAGCGCCATCCAACACTTTCGCTTGCAGTTCAGCATTCACTTCAGCGGGTGCCTTACCATATTCCCCTTTTAGCACCCCAGCAGTTTCTTTGGTAATACTCTTATAGCGTTCACCCGTTAAAACGTTGATCACCGCTTGGTCCCAACGATCTGCGACGTTGGTGTCACCAAAGGAATAAAGCCAAGGTCTTCACGAACTCTTGGGATCTCCTCAAGAACTTCGTCAATACGATCAGCAGCACCTTGCTCTTTCAGTTGCCCTTCCATGTTGGTTAACATACCACCCGGCACTTGCGCAATCAGAATGCGTGAATCAACGCCTTTCAGCTGACCTTCCCATTTTGCATACTTCTTACGCACTTCACGGAAATAGGCGGCGATAGTTCAATTTGCTCCAGTTTAAGATTGGTATCGCGCTCAGTGCCTTGTAGCATTGCTACCACGGTTTCTGTCGGCGTGTGTCCGTATGTCTGACTCATCGAAGAAATCGCGGTATCTAGGATGTCGATACCCGCTTCAACGGCTTTGACTGCTGTTGCCGTAGACAGCCCTGTTGTAGCATGACAATGCAACGCTAATGGCACATCACAAGATGATTTTATACGAGATATCAGTTCTTCGGCTTCATAAGGCTTAAGCAAGCCTGACATGTCTTTAATACATAGTGAATGGCAGCCCAAATCTTCAAGGCGTTTGGCAAGGTCAACCCAAGTTTCCGTATTATGTACAGGGCTTGTTGTATAAGACAGCGTACCTTGTGCATGCGCGCCCACATCTACGGTCGCTTTTACCGCCTTCTCAAAGTTGCGTACATCGTTCATCGCATCAAAAATGCGGAACACGTCCATACCGTTGGCGTGAGCGCGTTCTACGAATTTTTCCACCACATCATCTGCATAATGGCGGTAACCCAGCAAGTTTTGTCCACGCAGTAGCATTTGCATAGGTGTGTTTGGCATCGCTTTTTTCAATTCACGTAGACGTTCCCAAGGATCTTCCCCTAAGAAACGAATACACGCATCAAAGGTTGCGCCCCCCCAAGTTTCTAAAGACCAATACCCCACTTTATCCAGCTCTGCTGCGATAGGTAACATATCTTCAATACGCATTCGAGTTGCGAACAGAGATTGGTGGGCGTCACGAAGTACCACGTCCGTAATAGCTAGTGGTTTAGACATGCTCATTAACTCCTTTTTAAGCTTTAACTCAATCTATTTAGCGGCCGAAGTGCGGTATTGATGTACAGCAGCAGAAATCGCTGCAACAACACTTGGGCTAACACCATTTGAGGGGGATTGTTGTGTTTTAATTTGTGTAGGAACTGCGATCGGTTCGGGTACTTCTTCTGGTACCAATTTCGACATTAACCGAACGAGATAAACGAGGATTGTTAGGAACAAAAATACTACAGCCATACCCGTGAACATTAGGGTAGCTGCGTCTCCTAGCAGGCTTCCAATATTAGTCATGTTGCGTCCTTTCTTTGTCATCCTGACAAGTTACTCAATCATAAAACGTGGCGTCACTGCGCACAGATTGACAAGCAATGGTTCTTGCATTGATCCATTGCAAGAGGTCTAGGATTATCTCGATTGGTGAAAGTTTGTCAATTTTGTTTAATCTACAGCCGTCATTAAAACGTCATTCAGATGAAAAACTATGATGAGCACAACAATTTATGGTGTATGTGTACTTACACAGAACTTCATACTATGACTCAACCATAGATTTCAACATAAACAAACTGGGATTGGAAAACTGAGACAGGCTTAAAATTACCGTAATTTATCCTTAAAAAACATCACGTTGTAATTAAAAGATTGTTGGAATGATAAATTTTTGTTAATAAAAAACCCGCCGAAGCGAGGTTTTAAAATAATGGCGCGCTCGGAAGGATTCGAACCTTCGACCGCCTGGTTCGTAGCCAGGTACTCTATCCAGCTGAGCTACGAGCGCGCAATAAGTCTTTGTACAGCTTTCGCTATAACAGGTGTTGAATTAAGTGATTGCTTAACTCTTTTACCTAAATGAATGGCGCGCTCGGAAGGATTCGAACCTTCGAC
>ASHK01000121.1 GCA_000695745.1 Vibrio madracius
GGTTAATATCAGACAAAGCGTTGATTTCCTTTGTCCCTGATAAAACACTTTGTTTACCTGATTAATTTCGATCATCTAAGCAACCTAAATCTAATGAGTAGCATAAAAGTTTGAACTCCGTCTCAATTGATAGAAGATGCTATGGGTTTCACTGATTTGTGTCAATAGATATTTTTACGTCTAGACGTCTAAACGGCATTTTCATAGTGATGTGGATATAAAAGCATGTAATAATTCATGTCATTAGCACTTATCTAGAGCAAGAGAGTAACCTGTGGCAAAACCGGCTGTGTTTTTAGACCGTGATGGCGTTATCAATATCGATCACGGCTATGTAAGTGATGAGCATGATTTCGAATATATTGAAGGCGTGTTTGAAGCAACTAAAAAGTTGCAAGAGATGGGCTACATGTTGGTGCTTGTTACCAACCAGTCTGGCATTGCGCGTGGCATGTTCTCAGAAGATCGCTTTTTGTCTTTAACTCAATGGATGGATTGGAATTTCTCTGATAATGGTGTTGAGTTTGATGGTATTTATTATTGCCCTCATCATCCTGAGCATGGCGTCGGTGACTACAAACAAGATTGTGACTGTCGCAAGCCAAAACCGGGCATGTTCATTTCAGCAAGAGATTTTCTCAAAATAGACATGGCTAAGTCCGTGATGGTGGGTGACAAAGCCGAAGATATGATGGCAGCAGATGCTGCAGGTGTGGGGACTAAGATTTTAGTACGTACAGGTAAACCTGTTACTGAGCGTGGTGAATCTGTTGCGACTGTGGTACTTGATAGTATTCGCGATGTACCTGCTTATTTGGCTAAATAGCGATCTTTGCAACGATCCATGGTTGCAAAAAGCTACTGTTACAAAACGATAGTTACAATAAGCGTTAGCTTAGAAAGGAGAGATGATGTTTTCAATTGCACAAAAAACGTTATTGCTTGTTCTCACAGTGAGCGGATTAGCCGCGTGCAGTAGCAATGGGCAAACGCAAGCCGACACGAGTCGTTATCATGTACTGCAATATCAGTGTGATAATCAAAGCTTCCAGGTTACACAACTTTCTAGTGAACAAATTTTATTGTTAATCGACAACACTGAGTATCAGTTACATCGAGTTCCTTCCGCTTCTGGTGTGCGTTATGCCTTAGACGGAGAGTCACAAGAAGATTCGAATATTGAACTGTTCAGCAAAGGGCGAGAAGGCATGCTGACAATGAATGGTCAGACGGATAAATCTTGCCAAATGATCACACGCAGTATTCCTCAAGGCTAATGAGTAAAAAACTGACCATACTTGATATCGCGAAACTATCGGGAGTCGGAAAATCAACCGTCTCTCGTGTGTTGACCAATGATCCCAAAGTAAAACCTGAGACACGCGAGAAGGTGGAGCGCGTCATTGCCGAGCATGGCTACGTTCCGTCTAAATCAGCACAATCGATGCGCAGTGGCGGAACTCAGAAAGTCATTGGTGTGATCATTTCGCGCTTAGACTCTCCATCTGAAAACAAAGCCGTCAGCAGTATGCTAAAGGTCCTTTATGGGGCTGGCTACGATGTGGTGATCATGGAAAGTCAGTTTGATCCCCTAAAGACAAACGAGCATTTGAGTGTTTTGCGAAAGCGCAACGTTGATGGTGTGATTGTGTTTGGCTTTACCACATTAGATCTTGATGTTGTGGCGAGTTGGGATGAGAAGGTCGTGGTGATTGCGATGGATACCGATCGAGTATCGTCGATCAACTATGACAATGCAGGGTTGATCCAAGCTGTTCTAGATAAGCTTAAAGTTCAAGGCGTCAGCCAACTTGCATTTATTGGTGTGGATCCCAATGATAAAACGACAGGGTTAGCTCGTTTAAACGCTTATCAAGCTTGGTGTGAAGAGCAGCAACTGCCAATTTGCTTCCGCACTGGAGAGCTTCATCACGAAAGTGCCTACTCGTTAGTGGATGATGTCGTGACTGACTCTCTGCAAGCGATTGTTTGCGCAAGTGATACTCTAGCGCTCGGTACCATTAAACGTTTACAAGAGTTGGGTAGAGAAGACATTATTGTTACAGGTATTGGTGGCAATGAGCTACTGTCGTTTTTATTTCCCAATATCTACAGCATTGACCCTGGCTATCACCAAGCCGGTGAAAAAGCAGCTAACTTATTGATTAAACAATTAAAAGGCGAAGCGTCGTCTCTCATCTCACCCAAGAAGCTATCTATTAGTAGCGTTTTAGCCGCTATTCTTATTGTTTTCTATTGATGCATTTCTCTACGATTATTGTGATCACTCTCAATTAATGGGAATGTTCCCATTTACGTTTTTTCTTGTGTGTCACACTGCGTTTAGATTTTTGGGAATGTTCCCATTTGGCGCGTTACGGTATTATTAATACAATGAGACACATGGACGTCTGTTATCCAACGTCTCTATATCAGTAAAAGGTGTACATACGATGAGCAAGATAGCGAAGCAAGACATTGCAGCCATCATCGAAGGAGTCGGCGGAGCCGATAACATTGCCAGTGTTAGTCACTGCTTAACTCGTCTGAGATTTGTCCTCAACGAGACAGCGAAAGCAGATAAGGCCGCACTAGAAAACTTAAAAGTTGTTAAAGGTTGCTTTACCAATGCTGGTCAATTCCAAGTGGTCATTGGTACTGAAGTCGATGAAGTTTATAAATTGCTGATAGACATGGCAGGCAAAAAAGCCGCATCTAAAGACGATGCTAAACTCGCTGCTCGCCAAAATATGAACATTCTCGAGCGTGGTATCTCGCACTTAGCCGAAATTTTTGTTCCTCTTTTACCTGCGATTATCACTGGTGGTTTGATTCTTGGTTTCCGAAATGTGATTGGTGACATTCGCATGTTCGATGGCAAGACGCTGGTTGAAATCAGTCAATTTTGGGCCACTGTTCACTCGTTCTTATGGTTGATTGGCGAAGCTATCTTCTTTTTCTTACCAGTTGGTGTGTGTTGGTCGACAGTTAAAAAGTTGGGAGGCACACCAATTTTAGGTATTACTTTGGGTGTGACTTTGGTGTCACCACAGTTAATGAATGCCTACTTAATTGGTAAGCAAGCACCTGAAGTCTGGGACTTTGGATTGTTCGTGATAGAGAAAGTCGGTTATCAAGCTCAGGTTATTCCTGCCATGCTAGCCGGTGTTGCTTTGGCTTTCATCGAAACTAACCTTAAGCGTATCGTCCCAAGTTATTTATATCTGGTTGTGGTGCCTTTCGTTTCGATCATTTTATCTGTGATTTTAGCGCACGCACTTATTGGCCCATTTGGTCGCGTGTTGGGTGATGGCGTCGCTTACGCTGCTAAAGCTGCGATGACGGGTGACTTCGCAGTTCTTGGTTCTATGGTATTTGGCTTCCTATACGCACCACTTGTGATAACGGGTATCCACCACACGACTAACGCCGTTGACTTACAACTCATGCAAGATCTTGGTGGTACACCAATCTGGCCTTTGATTGCCTTATCAAACATTGCTCAAGCTTCTGCTGTTGTTGGCATCATCATTATTAGTAAGCGCGAAGGTGAACGAGATATCTCTGTGCCTGCTGCGATCTCTGCCTATCTAGGGGTAACAGAACCAGCAATGTACGGTATTAACCTGAAATACAAATTCCCGATGTTGAGCGCGATGATCGGCAGTGCACTTGCTGCAGCAATTTGTGGTAGTGCTGGCGTAATGGCAAATGGCATTGGTGTTGGCGGTCTACCAGGTATTCTTTCTATCCAACCTCAGTATTGGATGGTGTATCTCATGGCAATGTTAGTAGCAATAGCGGTGCCGATTGTGTTGACTTTGTTCTTGTATAAACGCGCTCAGTCAAAAGGTGAGCTAGAGCTTGCAAGCGCATAATTCCCCGTATTAGTGGCTCAATTTGAGCCACTGTTTTCTTTTTATTTCTTTTTGTATTGGTAAGTGAGATTGAAATCGATGAGTCAACAAGACTGGTGGAAAACCGCCACTATTTATCAAATCTATCCGAAGAGTTTTTGTGACAGCAGCGATAAGGGGATGGGGGATATCAAAGGCATTACCTCAAAGCTCGACTACCTTGGACTACTCGGTGTTGATGCTATCTGGCTAACACCAGTGTACGCCTCCCCGATGATTGATAACGGTTACGACATTGCTGACTATTACGCGATTAACCCTGATTTTGGCTCCATGGAGGATTTTGATGAACTTTTAGAGCAAGCTCATCAAAAAGGCATTCGCATCATCATGGATATTGTAGTGAACCATACATCCACACAGCATGAATGGTTCCAGTCGGCTTTGGGAGACAAGCAAAGCCCTTATCGTGATTATTATATCTGGAAACCTGGTCGTGATGGCCAAGTTCCAAACAACTGGCAGTCAAAATTTGGTGGTTCTGCATGGGCGCTAGATGAAGCGACCGATGAATACTATTTGCACCTTTTTGCTAAAGAGCAGGCTGACTTGAACTGGGAGAACCCTGCGGTTCGAGAAGACGTGAAACGTGTGATTGAGTTTTGGGCGCAAAAGGGCGTGGATGGTTTCAGGCTAGATGTCATTAACCTGATTTCAAAGCAACAAGATTTTGCTGATGATCATATTGGTGATGGCCGCCGCTTTTACACTGATGGCCCTAGAGTGCATGAATATTTGCAAGAGATCAGCGAAGCAGTATTCCAAAAGTATGGGTCGGTGACGGTTGGTGAAATGTCTTCGACAACCCTTGAGCATTGCCAGCAATACAGTGCATTAGATAATAAAGAGCTGTCGATGGTGTTTAACTTCCATCACTTGAAAGTGGATTATCCAAACGGAGAGAAGTGGACCAAAGCGGATTTTGACTTTGCCAGCTTAAGCAGATTTTCAATCATTGGCAAACGGGGCTCAATGGCAAAGGTTGGGGAGCGCTGTTTTGGTGTAACCACGACCAGCCACGTATTGTTAGCCGCCTAGGCAATGACACTCGTTATCACAATGAATCGGCAAAAATGCTCGCAGCCTCTGTTCATTTGATGCAAGGAACGCCATACATATTCCAAGGTGAAGAGATTGGCATGACTAACCCGGGCTTTACCGAGCTGAGTCAGTATCGTGATGTAGAAAGTTTGAATATGTACAAGCTAATGGTTGAAGAGGGTACAACGTCTCATGATGAGATGATGGCTATCTTACAGCAAAAATCACGTGATAACTCTCGCACACCAATGCAATGGAATAGCAATACTAATGCAGGGTTTACCTCAGGAACCCCTTGGATTGGTATCGCTGAAAATTACCCAGAAATCAATGCTCAGACGGCGCTGCAAGACCAACAATCCGTGTTTTACTTCTACAAGGAACTTATCCGTCTTCGCAAAACAGTGCCTGTGATAACTGATGGTAGTTATACTGATATGTTCCCAGAACATAAGCAGGTGCACGGTTATCTGCGAGAAAACACAGATACTATGTTGCTGTGTCTCAATAACTACTTTGGAAAAGAAACTGAAGTCGCTCTGCCTGAGTCTTTTGTTGCGCTCACAGGGCAACAAATCTTGAGTAACTATGGTCTAGAAGGGACAGTAACGCTTGACAAAAAAATGGTCATGAAGCCGTATGAGACGGTCGCTATTTTGATTAACAAGTAGTAAATCGTGCCCTTCGCTAAATTGAGAGGAAAGCGAAGGGCTTCGAGGCTTAACCGTAAGTCACCACGTAGCGCGTAGGCTTATGGTTCATCGCAAGAACAAGGTTTAGCATCACGGCTCCTAAGATGGAGGTCAGAATAACGCTCGGCGAAACAAAAAAGAACGATGCAATCAGAATCGAACAATCGATGGCCATTTGCGTTTTCCCTACTGAAATACCGAACTTGTCTTGAATAAACAGGCAAAGCACATTGAACCCACCAAGACTTGAGCGATGTCGGAAGAGAATCAACATACCGAGTCCCATCAACAAGCCGCCAGCAATGGCACAATAAATATCGTTAATATGATCCAGTGACACTACGCGATACATATTGTCTGTAATAACAGAAACTAAAGCACCAGAAATAGCGCTGCTTGCTGCGAAACGTTTACCAAACCGTTTCCACGCTAAAAGGTAAAATGGTGTGTTGAACGCAAAATACAGTGTGCCGAAAGAGACGGGCACAAACTGGCTGACAAGAAGTGCTAGTCCTGTAGTACCGCCAGTCAATAGTTGAGCGGATTGGAGCAAGAAAATACCTTGAGCCACAATAAATGTGCCAGTCAGTATCGCCATCCAATCTTCTCTGCGTGAGTGTTTTTGCATCAGTTAAAAATTCTTCTTAGTAATAATCGCCGCAATAGTATTGAAAAGATGATCTTTTCGGTAGCTTGAAGGCGAAATTTACGGTAAACCTATGTAATTCAAATTTTACACTGTGTAAATGGAATTATTGACACTTAGTGTACTCATTGTCGTACTAATTGAGGCGCCCATGATGATACCTAAGGTTCACTATGAGAAAACTGCATGAGAAATTTCCAATTTTCTCTTTATGACATAGATCAAATTATGTATGATGCAAGTCATCAAATGTGGTGACGAAAACGTTTGCTTTTGGTCATTGTGTGGTTTTTTGAAACTTTCAGAACAATCTGAGTCAGGAGATACAGATGCTTAAGCGTGATATGAACATCGCTGATTACGATGCGGAGCTATTTGCAGCTATTCAAGAAGAAACCCTTCGTCAAGAAGAGCACATCGAGCTTATCGCTTCGGAAAACTACACCAGCCCTCGCGTAATGGAAGCGCAAGGCTCTCAGCTAACAAACAAATATGCTGAAGGTTATCCGGGCAAGCGCTACTACGGTGGTTGCGAGTACGTTGATAAAGCAGAAGCACTGGCTATTGACCGTGCGTGTGAGCTATTTGGTTGTGAGTATGCGAACGTTCAGCCTCACTCTGGCTCTCAAGCGAACAGCGCAGTGTACATGGCTCTACTTAACCCTGGCGATACCGTTTTAGGTATGAGCTTGGCTCACGGTGTCACCTAACTCACGGCTCACCAGTTAACTTTTCTGGTAAGCACTACAACGTGATTCCTTATGGTATTGATGAAGCTGGTCAAATCAACTATGACGAGATGGAACAGCTTGCACTAGAGCACAAGCCAAAAATGATCATTGGTGGCTTTTCTGCATACAGCCAGATCGTAGATTGGGCACGCATGCGTGAGATTGCCGATAAAGTTGACGCGTACCTGTTTGTTGATATGGCGCACGTAGCTGGCCTTATCGCTGCTGGTGTCTACCCAACACCTGTTCCTCATGCACATGTTGTGACAACCACGACACACAAAACACTAGCGGGCCCTCGCGGTGGTCTAATCCTGTCTAACGCAGGTGAAGATATGTACAAGAAGTTGAATTCAGCCGTGTTCCCTGGTGGTCAAGGTGGTCCTTTGATGCATGTTATCGCTGGTAAAGCGGTAGCGTTCAAAGAAGCCATGGAGCCTGAATTTAAAGCGTACCAAAGCTCGCGTGGTTAAGAATGCTAAAGCGATGGTTGTCTCAGTTCCAAGAGCGTGGTTACAAAATCGTATCTAATGGCACTGAAAACCACCTGTTCCTTGTTGATCTAATCGACAAAGACATTACAGGTAAAGAAGCTGACGCAGCACTAGGCGCAGCTAACATCACGGTAAACAAGAACTCAGTACCTAACGACCCACGTAGCCCATTCGTAACATCTGGTATCCGTATTGGCTCTCCAGCGATTACTCGCCGCGGCTTTACTGAAGCGGACGCAACTGAGCTTGCTAACTGGATGTGTGATGTACTAGACAACATCAACGATGAGTCAGTGATTGAAGCGACAAAAGCGAAAGTGTTAGAGATCTGTAAGCGTCTACCAGTTTACGCTTAACTAGATGCCCTCAGGTAAATAAAAAGCGAGCTTTATGGCTCGCTTTTTTTGATCGGCTGGTAATGTAGTCAAATTACTTATTAATATTCAATAGAGTGCCTGATTTACATTTGAATGAGTAATATTTACGGCTCTCGCTAAATTGGCCTAAACCCTCACCGTTGCAGTAATCGATATTAATATCACGCATGATATCCAGTGTTTTCTCGCTATTTAATGCGAATTTCGCACCGTCTTTACACACGATACGAACACGACCATCATCACTGACAGAGTAGAGATTAACTTCGGTATTACACAGTTCAAATGACGCTTCTAAATAATTATCCTGTTGAGTTGTTCTGTGCGCAACCACCAATAACAACAGCGGCTACGATAGCAGACCAACTTTAAGTAACTTCATGCTACATCCTTGATTGAATCTTGTTTTTCTTTAAGCCTACCTAAATATCACGAAATTGCGAGTATGAGATTGTCATCTTGGTGATGTTTTCTTAAAAAAACACGGATGGCTCTATGAGCGAATCCGTGTTTATTAATAGCTCTGATTTGAAATTACTTAATTTCGACGCCCTGAGCTTGCAAGTCCGCATGATAAGAAGAACGAACAAATGGCCCACATGCAGCATGGGTAAAGCCCAGTTCCAACGCAATTTCTTTTAGTTCATCAAACTCTGATGGTGGCACGTAGCGCTCAACAGGTAAGTGGTGACGACTCGGCGCTAGGTATTGGCCAAGCGTTAACATAGTAACACCATGCTCGCGAAGATCTTTCAGTACTTCTATGATCTCTTCTTTCGTTTCACCTAAGCCCATCATTAGGCCCGATTTTGTTGGGACGTCAGGGTGCA
>ASHK01000122.1 GCA_000695745.1 Vibrio madracius
GATTACGCTGGACGCGCGATTGGAAGAAGATGAACTAGAGTATGCTGTGCATCAAGCGATGAATTATCAGTCCCCTTTTGACAATGATGTGCTGGCGCTCGATTTCGTTGCTGACTGTAACAACCAACCGAGCATTAATAGCGAGAATATCGCGTATCAGGTCTATGTGACTCGCCGACATACTATGGATAGTTGGCAGCAGGCCGTTAAAGCAATTGGCTTTAAACCGGAATTGGTTAGCAGTAATGTTCATTCTTTGCGCAGTTTTCAGAAGCTATTGCTTAGCAAATTTCCACACCTGAGCCGTAGAGTGTTGATCGATATTGGCCACACTTATGTTTCTTTATTGCCGCCAAACTTGTTACCAATCGAATTACATAAAGTCTGGATGTTGCCGTCTGAAGATGAGGTCAGCCTCAGTTCTCAGGCATCTTATAAGTCTGCTATTACCCTACGTTTGGACGCGGCACTGCTCAAGGTGAATACCCAACTGCAACTCTACCGTTCTATGCTAAATGGCAAAACAATTGACGGCATACTGGTTACAGGAGGGCATGCCAATGATGACGAAATGATAAGCATGATTGCCAGTCGCACCAAAATGACCGTCGAAAGCATCAATAATTATCTTCCCTCTTTTACCGAAAACCAGCCGCAAATAGGAAGTGCGTTTGTCACCGCTTTAGGGGCTGCGCATTCCGCGATCCAATGGTTCAAGGAGCACTAAATGTCGACCATTAACCTGTTGCCTTGGCGTGAGCATAAACGACGTCACCACAGACAGCGATGTATTCTGATGCTCACTTGTGCCGTGTTGTTCGGTTATCTCATATCCGCGTTAATCGAGCGTTATTTGGCAGCAGAAATGACACGCCAACTTCAGCGCCTTGACTATCTGCACCAGGCTATCAGCGAACAGCGTCAGAAAGTGAATCAGTTATCCGATGTGATGACGCAGTATGAGGAGTTCGATGATCGCCTTGAATACATAAAAACGCTGCAATTGAAAAGAAGCAAAACAACCGCGGTGATGAATCTCATTCCGATGCTTGTTCCTCAAGGGGTCTATATCGACAAGATACGTATGAGAGGAGATCGTTTTAAGTTGTCAGGCATTAGCGAAAACACGGCGCTTCTGGCCCAGATGTTAGAACGCTTTGAACGAGAGTCTGCAGTTACGTATGTAGAAATACACTCCATTGTTCACGATCGTCAGCGTTTTAATAATAGCTACCAAGCTTTTGAGTTGTCATTCCAAGTGTCGTTAAACAGCTTGCTGCCAGAGATGACACCGCGCAACGCGCCAAAAAAACTGGGGTAGTCAGTGATGCTGGATTTTGACTTGGATGATATTAAGGATTGGCCATTCCGGCATCAAGTTATGCTTAGCTTGCTGATTGGTTTTATCACAATGGCGATCTCGTTATGGCTAACTGCACGCTCTCAGTTCAATGAAATACAACACGCTACACAATCGGAGCATCGCTTGAAGCTAGAGTTGAAATCAGTGGTCAAACGGGCTGCGAACCTCCCTCACAAGCAGCAACAACTGGATCTGTTAATCGATCAATATCAACAGTTGCTTCATCTTTTACCCGCACAGCAAGAACTGGCTAGGTTGCTTGCCGGTGTTAATGAAGAAGGCCTGCATAACCAGTTAACGTTTACCCGAATCGATTGGGGGAAAAGAGTAGCGGATAACTTCCTTTACAGGTTGCCAATTAACTTAGAGCTGACCGGGCATTACAACGATATCGGACATTACAGCCAAGCGATTGCAGAATTGCCTCGCATGGTACTTATCGAAGACGCAGAGTGGCAACGCGTCAGTCAGGAGAGCAGTGTGTTGCATTTTCGCGTTCAAGCTGCGACGTATCAGCTAGTTGAAAAGCCAAAGGATGGGAATAGTGTTAGTCAGAATTAATATTGTACTCCTTAGTAGTGTCATATTGTTTGGTTGTTTAGCAAATCAAGAACCGTTAGAGCCATTTGTTACTCAAACACTGCGTGAGGCTCAGCTAACGCATGCCAAAATGCCCTTGTTTACTCCCATTCAAGCGATCAAGTTTCATTCTGTCACTCAAGGAACACCTTTTAGCTTGCCTGAAGCTGCTCAGGAGCACTCATCATCCAGTGCAAATTTGTCGTGTTG
>ASHK01000123.1 GCA_000695745.1 Vibrio madracius
TTGGCAGTCTCAGTACAAGCGGCTACAACGCTAAAAATGGGTATGCAAGCCTCTGTGGGTTCTGTGGAGTATAGCTCTGCAAAACTGCTTGCCGATACAGTAGAAGAGATGAGTAACGGCGACATTAAGATTGCGTTGTACCCTAGTGCACAACTCGGTGATGACCGCGCTATGCTTCAGCAATTAACCCTTGGCGATCTCGATATTACTTATGCTGAGTTTGGTCGTATGGGACTATGGATCCCTCGCGCAGAAGCCGTAACTCTACCTTATGTTGCAAAAGACTATGAACACCTACGTCGCATGTTTGACTCAGATTTTGGTCAAGGCGTACGCGAAGAAATGCTAACAAAGTTCAACTGGCGTGCATTAGATACTTGGTACAACGGCACTCGTGAAACAACCTCTAACCGTCCTCTAAACACGATTGAAGATTTCAAAGGTCTAAAACTGCGCGTACCTAACGCTAAACCAAACCTCAACTACGCCAAACTGTCTGGCGCTTCACCAACACCAATGGCGTTCTCAGAAGTGTACCTTGCACTGCAAACCAATGCGGTTGACGGTCAAGAAAACCCACTACCAACAATCAAGACCATGAAGTTCTACGAGGTTCAAGACAACCTTGCCATTACTAACCACATTGTTAACGACCAGATGGTCATTATCTCTGAATCAACCTGGCAGAAACTGTCTGATGCCGATAAGAAGATCATTACTGACGCGGTAGCAAAAGCGGGCGCCGCTCATACCGCCTCAGTTAAAAAGCAAGAAGAGGAGCTTATTTCTTTCTTTGAATCAGAAGGCGTGACGGTCACTTATCCAGACCTAGCACCATTCCGTGAAGCAATGCAGCCTCTATACACGGAATTCGAAGAAAAGATTGGCGAGCCTATCGTTAAGAAACTTGCTGCGATGTAATTGCCGCAATCAATTCAACGTTAATTTGAATTGAAGTTGTAATCTCGGCTGGCCCCAATGGTCAGCCTTGGAGCCGAACATGATACGCAAAATATTTGATAATATTGAAGAAATCATAACAGTGCCACTGATGGCGGCTCTGTTAGTAGTGCTGACTTGGCAAATAGGCACACGCTGGTTGCTAAACGATCCTTCTTTATGGAGTGAAGAATTAGCTCGTGTGCTGTTTATGTACATGTCACTCATCGGTTGCGCAATGGCAATCAAACGAGGCACCCACGTCAACATCACTTTTTTCTCGGATAAGTTGCCACAGACTATTCGTTACTCACTGGTCATCGCTCTCGAACTTGCTGTGTTGGTGTCTATTTTCGCCATCATTTACCTTGGGTATCAGCATGTACAGCGTACTGCCTTCTTTGAACTCATCACCTTAGGCATCTCCAGTAAATGGATGAACTACAGCCTACCTCTTGGCGGTGTGTTTATGGTCGTTCGACAGTTTCAAAAGATCTATCCATAGGGATTGAATTCAAACAAGCTAAAAGTGAAGACGCTTCTAGCTCATCGCAAGTTGCCCAGAGGTAAGGAGTTCTCATGGCAGGTTCAATTTTTGGCTGGCTAGCTCTGTTATTTGCGGGTATGCCTGTCGGCTTCTCACTGATATTTGTTGCTCTAGCGTTCTTAGTGTTAACCAATAGTACTGGCATCAATTTCGCGGCTCAACAAATGCTCGGTGGTATCGATAACTTTACCTTACTTGCAGTTCCGTTTTTCGTTCTTACCGGCCACTTGATGAACAGTGCCGGGATTACCGAACGTATTTTCAACTTTGCTAAGTCAATGGTCGGTCACGTGACGGGGAGCTTAGGACATGTAAACATCATGGCAAGCTTGCTGTTTTCTGGCATGTCTGGATCTGCCCTTGCTGACGCAGGCGGCTTGGGTCAGCTTGAAATCAAATCCATGCGCGACGCAAAGTATCATGATGACTTTGCCGGCGGTTTTAACCGCAGCCTCTTGTATCATCGGCCCACTGGTTCCGCCGTCTGTACCCTTGGTTATTTATGGTGTGGTTTCTAATACCTCTATCGGGGCGCTGTTCTTGGCGGGCGCGGTTCCCGGCATCCTATGCTGCGGCGCGTTAATGGTCATGAGCTACTTCATCTGTAAAAAGCGCGGCTATATGACGCTGCCAAAAGCATCACGCAAAGAGCAGTTCAAGTCGTTAAAAGAAGCGTTTTTATCCCTACTGACACCCGTGATCATCATCGGTGGTATTTTCTCAGGTAAATTCACGCCAACAGAAGCGGCGGTAGTCTCGTCTCTTTACGCGTTGTTTTTGGGGACCGTGGTATATAAACAGCTTACCCTAGCCAGCTTCGTCGACATTCTCAAAGAAACGGTCAACACCACCGCCGTCGTCGCTTTGATGGTCATGGGTGTCACGGTTTTCGGTTGGATTGTCGCTCGTGAACAATTGCCTCAAATGCTAGCAGACTACTTCTTAACAATCAGTGATAACCCATTAGTCCTTCTACTGCTCATCAACCTACTGTTGTTGTTCCTAGGAACATTCATTGAGTCGTTGGCACTATTGCTCCTATTGGTACCTTTCTTAGTACCCGTCGCTGCGGCTGTGGGTATTGACCCAGTCCACTTTGGTGTTATGGCTATTCTTAACCTCATGATCGGGATTTTGACCCCACCTATGGGTATGGCGTTATACGTTGTGTCTCGCGTTGGTGATATTCCATTCCATGTATTAACCAGAGGTGTTATGCCTCTTCTCGTGCCACTTTTCATCGTACTGGCACTGGTAGCAGTCTTCCCACAAATCACGCTTTTCTTACCAGAGCTGTTCTTGGGATACGGACAATAACGATTACGCAGGTCCTATCGGGCCTGCTTTTAAGACTAATTTGAAGGCCAAATGAAATGAATAAATTACAAGGACTTATCGCTGCACCTCATACGCCATTTGATGCGAATAATCGCGTAAATTTTGGCGCTATTGACCAAATTGCCGAGCTACTGATAGAGCAAGGGGTAACCGGTGCGTATGTATGCGGTACGACAGGGGAAGGAATACACTGTTCCGTTGAAGAACGTAAAGCCATTGCAGAGCGTTGGGTAAGTGCGTCGAAAGGCAAATTGGATCTCATTGTACATACTGGTGCATTAAGTATTGTTGACTCAATAGAGCTAACTAAGCATGCCGATACTTTAGATATCATGGCAACGTCTGCCATTGGACCATGCTTCTTTAAGCCTGGTACGGTTGACGATTTGGTTAACTACTGCGCGCAAATCGCTGCGGCTGCACCATCTAAGGGCTTCTATTATTATCACTCTGGAATGTCCGGTGTAAATCTTGACCTTGAACAGTTCCTTATTCAAGGTGACAAGAAAATTCCAAACCTATTTGGTGCTAAGTTTAATCACGTGGATCTCTATGAGTACCAACGCTGTATGCGAGTCGCAGACGGCAAATTTGATATCCCATTTGGCGTAGATGAATTCTTGCCTGCGGGTTTGGCTGTGGTGCCGTTGGCGCAGTGGGCAGTACTTATAATTATGCCGCCCCGCTTTATTTAGAGATCATCGACGCTTTCAATCAAGGCAATCAACAACGAGTCACCGCCCTGATGGATAAAGTCATTGCTATCATTCGAATTCTGGTGGAGTATGGCGGCGTTGCAGCAGGTAAGGCAGCGATGGGAATTCATGGTATCGATGCGGGTGATCCGCGTTCACCAATTCGAGCACTGACCGCAGCCCAAAAAGCAGATGTTGTGGCGAAAATGCGAGACATCGACTTCTAAATATCGCGCACAAAAAGGAGGCAGTTGCCTCCTTTTTAAACTTTCAGACAAACCGTGTATCATTTCTCCATCAAATGGCGCGAATTATATTAATTGTTAGTGTTAAACCGTTAGGTAGTCTGATATTTTTAATCTAGGTACAAGAATTAAGGGGATACCGTGGGATCACCAAACAATCTGCTGGTTCGTTTGCGCTCCAACATGGAACCACTCAGTAAGAAACTAAGACAAGTCGCGGACTATATACTTGAGAATGCTCATGAAGTGCAGTTCCAGACCATCACTGATCTTGCTCGAAACACTCAAACCAGTGAAGCAACCGTAGTGCGTCTTTGTCGCGATATGGGTTACAAAGGTTATTCCGATTTCCGTATGGCCTTAGCGGTCGACCTTAGCCAAAATGCCAGTAAATCTGCTCCCATTAAAGATGGTGATATCTGTGATATTTCGGCAAGCAGTGCTGTTGACAGTCTCCAAGATACTGCAAAGCTGATAGATAGAAAGGCATTGGACAGGATTTGTACCTTGGTACATTCCGCCGATTTTATCGGTTGTGTTGGCGTAGGTGCTTCAAGCATCGTCGGTCGATATCTAGCTTATCGACTTATCCGAATCGGCAAGAAAGCGATCATGTATGAAGATACTCACCTAGCCGCGATGAATGCTAGCCGCTCAACACAAGGGGATTTGTGGTTCTCGGTATCAAGTTCTGGATCCACAAAAGAAGTGGTGCATGCAGCTAAACAAGCCTTCAATAAAAACGTCCTGTCGTTGCACTGACTAATATTAATCACAGCCCGCTGTCTGCAATCTCCACCGAAATGTTAGTTGCTGCAAGACCTGAAGGTCCGTTAACAGGTGGCGCATTCGCGTCCAAAGTCGGCGCTTTATTGTTAGTGGATGTCCTCGTAAATTCACTTTTGGACAAGTACCCAGAATACAGCGATTCGGTGATGGAAACCGCCGAAGTTGTGGTACCACTGATGTCATAATGACGCTTAAACCGACACGTGAAAGCCATCTTTTGATGGGTTTTTATTACATAAAAATCTCATCACCACACAACTAAAATAAAAATTATTTTTATTGTTAACTTGATCAAAGAATATTTTCTTCAAAGATCGATAATATTACTATCTTTTGACCACAACGGTCACCATCTATCGATAAGGAAATACCATGAAGATAAGGAACTCGCTCTTTGCGCTTGCGCTTTCATCATTGATTGTTACTGGCAATACCTTCGCCTCCGAATCATGGCCGGACTTACCTGAAGGTATCAAAAATGGCGTCAGTGCGCAGATAGGTGACAAAGTGTATATAGGTCTTGGCTCCTCTGGTGACGCCTTCTATTTACTCGACTTGGCCAATATCGACAAAGGATGGCAAAAACAAGCTGACTTTATCGGTCCTGCAAGAAATGGCGCTACCGCA
>ASHK01000124.1 GCA_000695745.1 Vibrio madracius
AAAAATTGTCGTTGACCTGTCTATAACTTCACACTTTATAGTGACGACATCACATAAGCTAAGAACAGCGGCTTGATGCTTAAACAAGCGTGGCCAAATAGCAGGTAATTGCATGAAAATCAGAACAGAAACTCACGAAGATACTAAACAGATCCACTCAATAACATATCAAGCATTTGAGAACCACCCACATCACGAACCAGGTGCGAAACCAACAGAACATCTCATTGTTGACGGACTTCGTCGTGACAACGCACTTACTGTTTCTCTTGTGTGCGAAGCCAATAACGAGGTTATCGGTCATATCGCGTTTTCACCAATCCTAATAGATGGTGAAGCTTCAACTTGGGTTGGATTGGGTCCTGTATCTGTCATTCCAGAGCATCAAAGGCAAAGGCATAGGCGGAGCGCTGATTCGAGAAGGGGAGACTCAAATCAAACAATTAGGTTATCAAGGCATTGTGCTACTTGGAGATCCAGATTATTACGGACGTTTTGGTTTCGAGTCTCATCCAAACCTAACGTTTGCTGGAGTCCCTGCAGAATACTTCTTGGTGAAAGGATTTGAGAATACTATCCCTAAAGGTGAAGTAAGCTATCACAAGGCGTTCTTTGAAACGGCATAAGGCATAACAAACAGATAAACCTCTCTGCATATCACAATGCAGAGAGGTTATTCACTATTGTGAGTTTACTGTTGGCACTGTTGAAGGCTACCTAGCATCGCCAGTAACAGCTGACTATATTGGTCTTTACCTACTGCGATATCAGCACCGATAGGATCCATCACACCGATGGTAGTAACAGTAGAGTTTTCAAACACTGAATTTACCAGTTGCGGATTAAACTGAGGTTCCGTAAACACACAAGTCACTCCGAGCTCTTTTACCGTGTTGCGAATTTGAGTAATACGCGCAGGGCTTGGCTTCGATGCGTCCGATACTGATATTGCTCCTGACGCTAACACTCCAAAACGTTGTTCGAAATATTGATAGGCATCGTGGAAAACAATGAATTTAATACCGCCCAGATTCTGGGTTTGCTGTTTTATCTCAGAAGTCAGTTGTTGTAAGCGAGAAATCGTCGCTTTTGCGTTCTGCTGATAAATCGATGCATGCTCACTATCGGCTTCAGAGAGTGTTTTAGCGATGGCTTTCACCCAAACCTCGGCATTTTGAGGATCTAACCATACGTGTGGGTCATGGCCTTCATGATGGTGCTCATGATGCTCTTCTTGGTGTTTATCATGGTGGTCAGCATCGTGATGTTCATGTTCATCATGATGAGCCTCATCTCCATGGTGTTCATGCGCCTCAAATGTGGCCCCCTCACGGAAGTCATACAAGGTTGTACCACCCACTTCCATCATCTCAACTTTCTTTGCAGATCCCGCTAAGCTAGATAGTGGTTTTTCGAGCCAAGGGGTCAACCCCTCGCCAACCCAAAATACAACGTTCGCTTCTGAGAGAGCTTTAGCCTCTGATGGACGCAAATGGTATTCATGTGGTGATGACTCGGGACGAATCAATAAGTCAGGCTCACCAACGCCATCCATCACCTGAGACACTAACGAATGCAATGGAGCAATATCCACTGCCACATTAGGTACCTTAGCGTAAGCGTTTGAAGCTACGACCAAACCAACCACCATGCCTGATAAGCTTTTTTAAACATTTTCTTCTCCCTGTTTTTTTAAGATATAAGATTGGCAACTACAATTGTTATGTTATAACATAACTTTTATTCCAGACGTCTTGCAAGCATCTTTTCTCTATGCACAGGTTTGCAAATCGTCGTTACTTAGTAAGTTGAGAGAAGGTGAATGTTGATTTCATCCCACGGGTTGTCAGTTAAATTTGGCAGCCATTTAATATTGGACAACATAAATATCTCGGTGAGTCAGGGGGAAATAGTCACGATTGTCGGCCCCAATGGGTCAGGTAAATCCACACTATTGAAGACCTTGATAGGCGCAATCTCCGCAATTAGCGGTCACATCGAGCGCAGTGAGAGTTTGAAGATCGGCTACGTGCCCCAGCGTTTACATATTGATGAAACCCTACCTATGACGGTATATCGCTTTCTAACGCTTCCTCTGCGTCATTCCAAATCAAGGATAAAACAAGCCTTGGAGCAAGCTGGTGTTGCTAACTTAGAAACACAGCAACTTCGGTCGCTATCAGGCGGGCAATTACAACGCGTTCTACTAGCTCGAGCACTTCTGGAGCAACCGTCCCTACTGTTACTCGACGAGGCCACTCAAGGACTTGACCAGCGAGGTACTGTCGATTTCTACCAACAAATCGACGCGATCCGCAAACAAACAGGATGTGCTGTCATCATGGTCAGTCACGATCTTCACGTTGTTATGCGAAGAACAGATCGAGTGATCTGTTTAAACGGACATGTGTGCTGCGAAGGTGTTCCAGAGAAGGTCAGTGCGTCACCAGAGTACAAGGCACTATTCGGTTTGGATGATGAAGACGTGCTAGGTGTCTATCGACACCACTCTTCCCCAATCGCTCTCCAAGAAGGAAGACTCAATGTTGGATGATTTTCTATGGCGAGCGGCCTTAGCAGGAATTGGCGTTACATTAGCCGCCGCGCCATTGGGCTGTTTTATCGTCTGGCGTCGCATGGCCTATTTTGGTGATGCTACCGCTCATGCCTCTATGCTGGGTGTTGCGTTGTCACTGGCATTTTCGCTGCCTATTTTTCCAGGCGTGCTGTTTATTGCGCTTCTGATGGCCATAACCGTCTCCACCTTCAGCGGCAGAGGTTATGCCATGGATACCTTACTCGGCGTCATGGCTCATTCGGCATTGGCAATCGGTCTGGTTGCTGTCTCATTTTTATCCGGGATTCGCCTTGATCTGATGGCCTATTTATTCGGCGATATTCTAGCAGTAAGCAAAACCGATTTATTGGTGATTTGGCTGGGTACGTTACTGGTTGTTGGACTGATTGGCTTTCGTTGGTCTGGATTACTGCTCTCCACCTTAAACAAAGATCTCGCATTAGCAAGTGGCTATTCTCCCAAAAGGGAGCAACTGATTCTCACAATCGCACTCGCTGTCGTCGTTGCAGTCGCCATTAAAGTGGTGGGTGTGTTGCTGATTGTTGCCATGCTGATCATTCCTGCTGCCACCGCCCGCCCATTTAGCCGCACCCCCGAAATCATGGTCGTATTGGCGGCGGTTATTGGAAGCAGTTCCAGCATTGTAGGTCTGCGCACTTCTTATCTAATGGATACGCCTACCGGCCCAACGATCGTTTGTGTCGCCGCTGGGCTATTTATTGTTTCAAGCTTGGTTTGGAAAGTTACCGTCAAACGTCAAGAGAATGGAGGCTAAGCACTTATGCATAACTACTTAACCAGTACAGCCACAGATTTGGGAATGTCCCCTCCACTGCCACTGAGCCTACAACCCAGCGCTCTGACGGGCATTTATCAACCAGAACACAACATCGCGGTTTGGCATCGCTCACTCTCAACAGAAATGACACAAAGTATAGAGTTGCTGCTTCAAGAGCAGACATCTTTAGCGCTAGTGCAAACTGTCACACCCAGCAACACAGCACATTGGGTAAAGGAGAAGCTGGCTAGTCATGATTGCGCAGAGGCTCTAGGCGAAGACATTGCGCTTATCGTTGATATGTTCTGTTGTCTATTCGATTTAAAGGAGGCGGGCTTGCGTCTAACTCGTTTAGATAAACCCATGTGTCCTAAATTTCATGTCGATCATGTCCCTTGTCGACTCGTGACGACTTATCTTGGCAGTGCGACCCAATGGCTAAGTAATAACGACGTTGACCGCAGTAAACTCGGTGCAGGAAGTCATGGTAAGCCCGATCATCTGTCTGGTATTTATCCTAATGAGGCTAGTATCAATCAGCTGTCTTCTGGTGACGTTGCATTGTTAAAAGGCAGTGGATGGGAAGGTAACGAAGCGTTGGGGCTGGTGCATCGCTCACCTGAGGTTCTACCAAATGAACGAAGGCTGTTACTCACATTAGACATGGTATAGCGATTATGGGTGACATTAACAACATCATTGAGCATGCCGAAAAGCGCTGTAAGACTCGCGGTAAACAACTGACATCTAAACGTAAATTGATCCTAAAAGCGTTAGTCCATGCTGATAAAGCATTATCCGCCTATGACTTAGTTGATTATTGTAAGACGCATTTTGGCAGAATATTCAAGCCATGTCGGTCTATCGCATTTTGGAGTTTCTCGAGAGCGAGCACTTTGCTCATAAGCTCAATGTTTCTAACAAATACATCTTTTGCTCTCACATTCTTTGCGAACATGAGCACGGCGTTCCTCAGTTCCTTATCTGTTCTCAATGCAACAAGATCAGTGAACAAATCATTGATCCTAATGTGGTATCCGGCCTCCAGTTACACGCCAAAAAGCAAGGCTTTACCGTGTTAAGTCCACAATTTGAGATCAGCGGCGTGTGCGACGAATGTGCGAGAAACGACTAATCACCACCATTTAATAGCCTATTTCACCCAAAGGAGTCCCTAATTCCCATGTCTGCCACGCTTATCAAGAACGCGCGCTTAGTCAATGAAGGAAGCATCATTGAGACGGATATTAGAATTGTTGGTCAGTGCATCGAGATGATTGCATCCAACATTAGCAGTAAACCAAGTGACACCATTGTCGATGCTCAACGAGGCTACATCATTCCTGGGATGATTGATGATCAAGTCCACTTCGCGACCGGGCCTTACCCATAAAGGAACGATTGCAAGTGAGTCTCGAGCAGCCGTAGCGGGTGGGATCACCAGCTATATGGAGATGCCAAATGTCAATCCAGCCACAACAACCATTGAAGCATTAGAGCACAAATTTAGCATTGCAGAGCAAGGCTCTTTCGCTAACTACTCATTTTACTTGGGTGCCACCGAAGACAATCTTGAGCAGATAAAGCAGCTTGATCCTCAAAAACATTGTGGCGTGAAGGTCTTTATGGGTGCCTCAACTGGAAATCTATTAGTTGAAGATCCAGCCGCATTGGAGGCTATATTTCGCGACTCACCAGTGCTCATCGTCACTCACTGTGAGAGCGGTGCTGTAATACAGCAAAACCGACAGCAATTAGCACAACACAAGTCGCCATTGACCATCAACGATCACCCAATACTCCGCGATGAAGACGCGTGTTTTGCTTCCTCATCCTACGCCGTCGAACTGGCGAAGAAGTATCAAAGTCAGTTGCACGTTCTGCATATCACTAGCGCAAAAGAACTGGCTTTGTTTGAGTCTGGTTCAATCGATAAAAAACACATCACCGCCGAAGTGTGTGTGCATCACCTTTGGTTTAGCAACAAAGACTATGAGCACCTTGGTAATCAAATTAAATGCAATCCTGCTATCAAATACCCAAGTGACCGTGATGCCCTGCTTCAAGCTTTGAAGACAGGAAAAATCGATATTATCGCTACCGATCATGCACCGCATACTTGGGCAGAAAAACATGTGCCGTACGAGCAAGCCCCAGCAGGACTACCTTTGGTTCAGCATGCCCTACTCAGCTTACTCGATCAAGTGCATCAGGGTCATATGACTATGACGCAACTGGTTGAGAAAACGGCCCATAACCCAGCGGTCCGTTATGGTGTTCAGCAGCGCGGATTCGTTCGCGAAGGTTACTATGCCGATTTGGTTCTCATCGACCCAGATACGCCGACTCTGGTGACTAACGACAATAGCCTGTACCACTGTGGTTGGTCGCCATTTAATGGACACTCTTTCTCTGCACAAATCAACAAGACTTGGGTAAAGTGGACAATCTCGTCTACACCAATCAAAAAGTGGTTGAGCAGCCCATAGGAGCAATGAGATTGGTGTTCAATAAATAGCTCATACGACTTTTAATCACGCGATACAGCGCAATTTTCACTCACTATTGAACAAAGAACACTATGCTAAGAAGAAACCCCAATGGTCATATGCCGCAAGTCTCTGAAACGGCTTTCATCGATCCCACTGCAATTATCTGCGGCAAAGTGATTATCGAAGATAATGTTTTTATTGGTCCTTATGCCGTTATCCGTGCAGATGAAACCAATGAACAGGGCGATATGGAAGCGATAGTCATCAAAAGAGACACCAATATTCAAGACGGTGTCGTGATTCATTCCAAAGCTGGAGCCTCTGTCATCATCGGTGAGCGGACCTCAATTGCGCACCGATCCATTGTTCACGGGCCTTGTGAGGTCGGCAACGATGTATTTATCGGCTTTAATTCCGTTGTGTTTAATGCTGTCATAGGGGAAGGATGCGTGGTACGTCATAACTGTGTGATTGATGGGCTTGACCTCCCTAAGCACTTTCATGTCCCACCTATGACCAACATCGGTGCAGATTTTGACTTGAACAGCATTTCTAAAGTACCACCTGAATATTCAGCCTTTTCCGAGTCGGTGGTTTCAGCTAACCATACGCTAGTTCAAGGCTATAGGAGAATCGCTAATGAACTCTGACAATCAGCCTATAACTGGCGTTCCAACTAACATCATTACTGGTTTTCTCGGTGTTGCAAAACCACAGCGATTCTTAATCTTATGAAGAACAAGCCAGATAATGAKGTTTGGGCAATTCTAGTTAACGAGTTCGGAGAAATTGGCGTTGATGGTAGCTTAGTTGGCGGTCAACACGGTAAAAGCCAAAGCGTCTTTATCCGCGAAGTTCCCGGGGGGTGTATGTGCTGTGCGGCTGGATTGCCCATGCAAATTGCACTAAATCAA
>ASHK01000125.1 GCA_000695745.1 Vibrio madracius
ATGTTCAGCCCAGAAGCAAACTTAAAATCATTTTCTAATTGAGGTGGCGTGGGATCACTGACCGCAAGAGTGAGTACGTTGTCTTGCAGTGAAATCGGCAATGCTTTGTACTGCAAGATAATTTCACGTAGTCCTAGCTGTTGGCACAGTTCCGCATAGTTCTTGCTTTCCAGTGACCCAATTGGCAATCCAAATAGGTCACTTAACAGGTTTACCAGGTCCAGCGCTTGCAATATTTGAGCTCCGCAATGCCTTCTGGTACGGAGCAGCCAGATGACATTGACAAGTCATACAAGGCTGCTTCTTGTATTTCATTAATAGTATTGGTCTGTCTCAATATCGAAGGGAGGCTCGATTGGATCATTCAGGTACCGTTGCAGAGACGCTTTCTGAATATCCGCAGCCTTTTGGAAGCACCCCTGATGCTTCGCTAGCTGTACTAATACAGCTCCACCCACCTTGGCATTTCGAGCTAATGCCAGTTTATAGGTGCTAATAGATGGGCTGGCATTGGGGACTTGTCAAATGACAAAATAATGTTGCCCGCTCCGCTAACACCGGCATCTGTTTCTATTGCGTCAATGATAGCGATGGGAAACCCTAAGCGATTTTTTAAATCAGGCGTGGTCTCTGTATCCGGAAAACTCCCTTGTTCTAGAGTGTAGGCTTCGATATTGGTCCGAAGCCTGATAGGGTCGCCAAAGCAGAAGCCGCTTCACTTTTTCCAACGTATTTTTGATATTGCGGCAGAGCGACAGCGGCAAGCACGCCAATGACGGCAACCACAATCATCAGCTCAATTAAGGTAAAGCCTTTTTGATTGATTCCTTTATTCATTTTGACTCCTCAAACTCGGGGATGTGGCAACAATAGAAGCATCCTTAAATAGGAGAAAGCGAGTTGGGAGGGGCTTACGAGTTAGGGCGGATAAATAAAAGAAGGTTTACAAACAATCAGAATAGGCGTGCGGAGTAAGTATCGATTTAAGGCCTAGAACCATATAAGAACAAAAAAGCGAAGCCAAATTGGCTTCGCTTTCATAAGAGTCGTGGGTTGAGAAATAAGCTAGTCTTTAAATCTCATCGATAGATCCATTGCTTTTAGGTGCTTGGTCAATGCTCCGACAGAAATATAGTCAACACCAGTTTCCGCAAACTCAGCGATGGTGTCCAAAGTGACATTCCCTGAATTTTCAAGTGCAGCACGGCCAGCATTAAGTTCAACCGCTTGACGCATCATATCGGTGCTAAAGTTGTCCAGCATAATGATATCTGCACCTGCATCGATGGCTTGTTGTAGCTCTTCTAGTGATTCGGTTTCGACTTCAACCGGTTTGCCAGGGTTTAACTGTTTCGCCGTTTCAATGGCTTTAGTGATACCGCCACACGCAATAATGTGATTTTCTTTTATTAAATAAGCATCGAATACACCGATACGATGGTTAAAGCCACCACCACAAGCGACGGCATACTTCAATGCACTGCGCAGGCCAGGAATGGTTTTGCGTGTGTCTAACAGTCGGCACTCGGTATGAGCTATTTTTTCAGCGTATTGAGCAACCACAGTAGCACAGCCAGACAAGGTTTGAATAAAGTTCATGGCGTTACGTTCACCCGTAAGTAATACGCGTGCTGGACCTGTAAGAGTGCAAAGTACCTGGTTAGGTTCAACTTTGTCGCCATCTTGAACATGCCAGTCAATAACGACTTCACCGCCCAGTTGCTTGAAAACTTCGTCAGCCCACATTTGACCGCAAAAAACGCCGTGCTCACGAGTGATAATAGTGGCAACATTTTGAGTCTCAGCTGGAATTAAACTCGCAGTGATATCAGCTTTGGCATCTAAAGTACCACCGAGATCTTCGCGTAACGTATCGGCCACTGCGCGAGTAATTTCTGTTGGAAGTTGCTGCTTAAGATATTCGAGGCGCTCTTGACTGTTATGTGTGTTCTTCATCGCTAAAACTGTCTTTGTGGGGTAACAAAGTGGGCATGATACTCTTGCTTGTGCGGAATTTCAGCATCAATTCTCGCATTTTCTTTGTTGTCCGATAAAATCATATCGTCATAGAGTGAGCTGGAATGTCGATGTATGCAAACAAACAATAGAAATGAAGGTAAAGAAAACCAGAAGCTTATTGATGCTCAAGGTTGGTATTGTCATGCGCGCCTCGTTCCGTCTCCTCATTATGATACTCGCTCGGATCCGAGTGATATCTCCCTATTGGTTATTCATAATATCAGTTTACCACCGGGTCAATTTGGCGGTCCTTATATCGAAGACTTTTTCTTGGGTAAGCTGGATGCCTCGGTCCATCCGTTTTTCAAAGTGATCGAAAATCTTCGAGTCTCGGCACATTGCTTGATAAGACGAAACGGTGAAGTGGTGCAGTTTGTTCCTTTTGATGCAAGAGCATGGCATGCCGGTGTATCGAGTTTCGCCGGGCGCGATAAATGCAATGACTATTCAATTGGTATTGACTTGAGGGTTCAGACTATGTCGCTTACACCGATGAGCAGTACCTCAGTTTACAGCGGCTGACAAACGCCTTGACCCGACACTATCCTCAAATCACGCCATCTCGGATTACGGGGCATCAATATATAGCGCCGTTGAGAAAAAGTGACCCCGGCCTGGTTTTTGACTGGCGTCGTTTTAAAAATGCTCTCTCATGAAGCGATGACAGTTTGAAAACAAAACAAACCCGTGTCGCACCGGATTTATTTTGTTATTCAAATTATTAATGCCTTCGTCTGAATACATGACTTCTTTTATTGATGCTGGTCAATTTTTTTAGCTCAACAAACAGACTCTTTGTTGTTGATTTATAAGTATTTTTATAGCACGTAATTTTCCCTATTAGTTTTCTTTATGTAATTGGTCTGACCACGAGTGTTGATGTTTTAATCCATAAATGTTTCACAATGGTTAATGCAAGGCCCGTTCTATGATTTGAATCAATTTTTCACTAGACATCGGTGTTTTAAATGTGTTAATTTTTACGCCAATTTAAAATTGGTAATACCAATTAACTTCGAAAGAAAAAGTAGAATAATAAATATGGCTTATCAAAGGATTCGTCAGCCGAAACTTTCTGATGTGATTGAACAGGAGTTGGAACGTTTGATTGTTGAAGGGACACTTTCAGCAGGTCAACAGCTTCCTCCTGAACGAGAGCTGGCAAAACAGTTTGATGTTTCTCGACCTTCCATTCGAGAAGCGATTCAGCGCCTAGAAGCGAAGAAGCTACTGACCCGCCGACAAGGGGGAGGTACGTTTGTGAGCGAAAATATCTGGAAAAGTTTCTCGGATCCATTGTTAGACCTTCTATCCTCCCATAATGAAACGCAGCTCGATTTACTCGAAGCGCGTCATGCTATGGAAGGCATTTCTGCTTATTTCGCGGCATTGCGTGGTACCGATGAAGATTTTGCTCAAATTGAAAACTGCTTAAGAACGATTCGCAAAGTACAAGAAACGGATGACATTGAAGCAGAGGCTTCTGCTGTCATGGCTTTTCTAGTTGCGTTAACGGAAGCTGCCCACAATGTTGTGTTGCTTCATATCGTACGAAGCTTAGCGCCATTGCTAGAGCAAAATGTGTTACAGAATTTAAAGTTATTGCACCGCCGAAGTGAAGTGGTGGAGAAAGTCAGTAAACACCGAGCTAATATCGTGGAAGCGATTGTTTCTGGAAAGCCTGAAAAGGCGCGTGAAATGTCTCATTCACACTTAGCTTATATCGAAGAAACATTGTTAGATTTGACCAGAGAAGAGTCTCGACGTGAGCGTTCTCTGAGACGAATTCAACAAGATAGTGATTCTTAAAACTAGAAACGCTTACTTTTAATAAGTAGATCCAACCAACAGAAGGAAAGATCGCCATGTCTGACATGAAGCATGACGTAGATGCACTGGAAACTCAAGATTGGCTACAAGCACTTGAGTCCGTTGTCGCGAAGAAGGTGTAGAACGCGCGCAGTTCCTACTAGAAACAGTTCTAGAGAAAGCACGTTTAGACGGCGTTGATATGCCGACAGGTATCAACACTAACTACATCAACACTATTCCAGCAGCACAAGAACCAGCTTACCCTGGTGATACCACTCTTGAGCGTCGTATTCGTTCGATTATTCGCTGGAACGCAATCATGATCGTATTGCGTGCTTCTAAGAAAGACCTAGACCTTGGTGGTCACATGGCTTCTTACCAGTCTGCAGCAGCATTTTATGAAGTGTGTTTCAACCACTTCTTCCGTGCCCCTAATGAAACAGACGGTGGCGATCTAGTTTATTATCAAGGTCACATCTCTCCAGGTATCTACTCTCGTGCATTCGTTGAAGGCCGTCTAACTGAAGAGCAGCTAGACAACTTCCGTCAAGAAGTAGACGGTAAAGGTGTACCTTCATACCCTCACCCTAAACTGATGCCTGAATTCTGGCAGTTCCCAACAGTATCTATGGGTCTTGGTCCTATCTCTGCTATTTACCAAGCACGTTTCCTTAAGTACCTAAACGGCCGTGGCCTTAAAGATACTTCTGCTCAACGTGTCTACGCTTTCCTAGGCGACGGTGAGATGGATGAGCCAGAATCACGTGGTGCAATTTCTTTTGCTGCGCGTGAGAAACTAGACAACCTATGTTTCCTAATCAACTGTAACCTACAGCGTCTAGATGGCYSTATGGGTAACGGTAAGATCATTCAAGAGCTTGAAGGTCTATTC
>ASHK01000126.1 GCA_000695745.1 Vibrio madracius
CAAACGACGCATTTCAGCGTAGGTAATAAAGAGCTTTTCCATCGCACGCGTCATGCCAACATAACACAAGCGACGCTCTTCCTCTAACCTACCCGCTTCCTCTGCTGACATTTGACTTGGGAACATGCCTTCTTCTACCCCAACCATAAATACCATTGGGAACTCCAACCCTTTAGCACTATGCAGCGTCATCAATTGCACCGCATCATCAAATTCATCCGCTTGACCTTCACCCGCTTCAAGAGCCGCATGAGTTAAGAAGGCGGTCAACAATGTCATATCTTCAGCCTCTTCCGGCTTTTCGAATTGACGAGTTGCAGTAACCAATTCCTCTAAGTTTTCAATACGTGCTTTGGATTTCTCACCCTTTTCCTGTTCATACATTAAGAATAGGCCTGAAGTTTTAATTACATGGTCAGTTTGCTCATGCAGTGGCGATTCAAAGGTGTCGTCTTCTAATGCGTTAATAAGCTCAATAAAACGCGACAATGCGCCTGCAGCACGTCCCGCTAATACCTTTTCATCCAAGAGTGCAATACTGGCTTCCCACAGTGTGGCACCGCGATCGCGCGCTGCAAAACGAATGGTATCCAGCGTCTTGTCTCCGAGGCCACGTGTTGGGTATTCACGATTCGTTCAAATGCGGCATCATCATTACGGTTCGCCATCAATCGTAGGTAGCCAAGCGCATCTTTGATTTCTTGGCGTTCGAAGAATCGCATCCCTCCGTAGATTCGATACGGCAATTGCGCTTGAATAAGCGCTTCTTCCAAAACACGAGACTGAGCGTTGTTTCGGTACAACATGGCACAGTCCGTCAGGCTGCCGCCTTTCTCTTGCCATTCCTTGATTTTGTTCACCGCAAAGCGCGCTTCATCTAGCTCATTATAAGCAGAGTAAACCGAGATTTTTTCGCCTTCATTACCGTCTGTCCACAGCTCTTTGCCCATACGCTCAGTGTTGTTGGCGATCAGTTCGTTGGCAGCTTCAAGTATGGTCTTCGTTGAGCGATAGTTCTGCTCGAGACGAATGGTGGTCGCGCCTAAATATTCGTCGAGGAACTTCTGAATGTTCTCAACCTTAGCACCACGCCAACCATAAATAGACTGGTCATCGTCACCGACAATCATCACTTTACAATCAGGACCCGTCATCATTCGTAACCACGCGTACTGAATGTTGTTAGTGTCTTGGAACTCGTCCACCAAAATGTGTTTAAAGCGAGCTTGATAGTGCTCACGAACAAACTTGTTGTCACGCAGCAATTCATGAGCACGCAGCAAGATTTCGGCAAAATCCACCAGCCCCGCTCGATCACAAGCTTCTTGGTAAGCGGTATAGATTTGCAAATAGGTTTTCGTCACAGGATCTTGATAGCTATCAATGTGTTGTGGTCTCAAACCTTCGTCTTTCTTACCATTTATCCACCACGCAGCCTGACGTGCAGGCCATTGTTTCTCATCTAGATTTTGAGCTTTTATCAATCGTTTCAGTAAGCGTTGCTGATCATCAGAATCTAGAATTTGAAAATCTTCTGGCAGTTTCGCATCAAGATAGTGAGCACGCAGTATGCGATGGCAAATACCATGGAAAGTGCCATTCCACATCCCTGATGCACTGCCCATCATCAATTCTTCTATTCGCCCTCTCATCTCCGCAGCTGCTTTATTGGTAAACGTCACTGACATGATGGAAAACGGCGAAGCATTTTCCACTGACATTAACCAAGCGATACGATGTACAAGTACGCGAGTTTTGCCACTACCAGCACCAGCTAGCACTAACATATGCTCTAACGGAGCTGCAACAGCTTCACGTTGTTTGTCATTAAGGCCGTCGAGAAGAAGAGATGGATCCATGATACTTAGCTACTGGTTATTTATACATATCGATTGATTATAACTCAAACAGTGTATTGGTTTCAGAAAAATATCAGTTTTTTTGTTTTGATTTAACTTCTTAAAAATCAACTAAATAAAACATTATTTAACACTTTTTTAATTATTTTGTGAATTTTTTGAAAGATTTTCGAGGCCCTTCCTATCCTATTGAATAAGCAAGTCGCAACGAAGCGCTTGTGAAAAGAAACCACAAGGATCAAGTCGAGGAAGTTATTATGAAAACTACAAATCTAGCTATCACTGCTGCAGTTACCGGTCTAATCGCTCTAGGCGGCACTATGCTTACTGCCGCTCCAGCTCATGCTGCAGAAAAAGAAAAATGCTATGGAGTCTCTAAAGCAGGTAAAAATGACTGTGCAACAAAAACAAGCTCATGTGCTGGTACAGCAAAAGAAGATAGCCAAAAAGATGCATTTGTCGTCGTACCAAAAGGGCTATGTGGCAAGCTTACAGGCGGTAGCACTGAATCGGCATAGTAAGCCTCCAAAGTCGAAATCAATTCTGCTTGCAGCTTAGCTTATTTGTAACTTTGTTTGTTCATCCATTTTTAAGTTACAAGCGGCATGAAGGGGCGTCATTGAGCGCCCTTTCACTTTTCTACAGCTTACTCACAACACATCACGGATCAGGGAGATCACAATGGATCGAAGTCAGGCATTTCAATTAGTTGGTATTGGGTTGCGTACACCCCATCTTGACTACTTCGAACACAATACCGCTCAAGTTGGCTGGTTGGAGATTCATAGTGAAAACTACTTCCAAACAAATAGCCTTGAGTATCAGCAATTGCTCGCCATTCGAGAGCAAGTTGAGATCAGTTGCCATGGTATTGGTTTGTCTCTAGGTTCGGCCAGCAATGTCAACCCATCACATTTACAGTCTCTTAAGCACCTGATCCACGAGGTTCAGCCGTTTGCTGTTTCCGATCATCTCAGCTGGAGTGAACATGGAGGTCACTACTTCAACGACTTATTACCGTTGCCCTACACTGAAGAAGCTTTGCAACTTTTTTGCCGTAATGTTCTGCAAGTTCAAGACGTAATTCAACGTCCACTATTAATAGAGAATCCCTCTAGCTATCTTCGTTTTAATCATTCAACGATCCCAGAATGGGAGTTTTTAGCGGAAGTACAGCGCAGGACCGATTGTCGTCTATTGCTTGACCTAAACAATGTGCACGTCTCCAGTTTCAATCATCGCTACGATACCCATAAGTATTTAGAGGCCATCGACCCTAGTACTGTCGACGAGATTCATCTAGCCGGATTTACTCGTAAGCAATTAGAACAAGGTGAGATTTGGATTGATACACACAGTACTCGCGTGTCTGATGAGGTTTGGCAGCTCTATCTGCACTGGAATCGCGTTAATAAACCAGTTCCAACTTTAATCGAGTGGGATTTAGATATTCCCGCACCTCAAGTGCTCCTAGAAGAAGCCCATAAAGCCATCGACATCTTAACTGATAGTGCTTGTCCTCAAACGTTAAGGAGTGCTTAGTCATGACGCTTAACGAACTCCAACAAAGGTTTACTAAAGCATTACGCTACCAAAGCAGCGGAGATGACTGCAATATC
>ASHK01000127.1 GCA_000695745.1 Vibrio madracius
TTTACAAAAGGACCTCGATCGTTTGATTTTCACGTCAACAGTTTTGCCATTCGCGGTATTGGTCACTCTTACTATTGTTCCAAAGGGCAGGGTTTTATGAGCGGCAGTATACGCTCTCATATTATAACGTTCGCCACTGGCGGTTCGTTTCCCATGGTATTGATTGCCGTACCATGAAGCTTGGCCGACCAGCTGATGTGCTTTGGAGTAGCTCTGGGTCTTTTGACTGTCAATTGCTGCGGTTGAGGAGCACCCTCCGAGCAAAGTAATGAGGAGAGTGGTAAGTACAAGGCTTAAGGTCTTCATGTGAACGGGATACTCTATTACTTCCTGTCATATTTCGTGACTGGTTTGGGTTAAACGATATTGTTAAACACATCCGTATTGGTTTTCTCCTTTTTATTAGGAGAACAACAACACGGGCACGGAACCCCTTTCCTGCGATTGGGTATTACTCTAACAATATAAGATTAAAAATAGCGAATGGAGAAAAAATAGACATTCGATATCAGGGATTTATTTTCTCATGAGTGCTGCATCGCTCAGTCATAACGAGGAAAGACTCTGCAAAAGAAAACACAAAAATAACGAATATTTTTATTACGTTATACGAATAGTGACTATCGTGGTAATGATGGAAACTGGAACCATCAGCATGGCTAATGCAATGATGGCTGTTCGTCGCTTATTGCCACATCACTAAGATGGCAGCGATGGAAATTAGAATAAGCGCGGTAACGTCTTTACGCGCGATGCGTTGTCCTAGCCAAAAATACGAAATCAGTATCATGAAAACGATTTCAACCTGTCCGAGGGTCTTAACGTAGGGAACGGCTTGCAACGACATTGCGCTGAACCAACCGAGGGAGCCGATAACGCTGGTTAAGCTGGTCATGATGACCAACTTAGGTTGTTTGAACATCTGCTTTAACGTTTGTGGTTCCTTGAATAATAGGAATAGCGTGATGATGCACGTTTGCAGAGTGATGACGAGAAATAGCACCCAAGCAGCGCTGTGTAGAAATGGAAGAGCAAGACTTAAACTGGCTTCACGAATCCAAAGCGAAGTTAACGCAAAGGCAGTACTGCAGGATAGGCCAAGAAAGAAGATTTTGGGAGAGACGCTGCGCCAGCTCGATGAACTGCTCATAAGAAGTACGCCTAGAGTGCCTATTAGGACGCCTATCCAACCGACAACAGATAATACCGTTCCAAAAAACAGAACCCCGAACACTGCTGAAACTGGTGCTTCACATTTTGCGAGTCCTGCGCCAATGGCGTAGTTTTCTAGTTTAAATAGCACCACCATTAGACCCGTTGCGAGGATCTGCATGACCGCTGCTGCGATAATATAAAACGAAAACTCGCCAGAGAACCTTGGTATTGAGGCTGGTTGCCATTGATACAGAGCATAGAGATAAAGTAAAGCGATTGGACCAGCCCAAAGAAAACGAGCAAGTGTAACGCCTGCCACACTCATATTCACGCTAAGTTTGCTTTGGAATGCATTTCGCCAAGACTGACTAAACGCGGCAAGTAGCGTGAAAGCGATCCAACTAATAGACATGATAGTTCCATTCATTACACAAATAGAGCGTAATGTTAGCAAAACTGGAGGCTATTAAAAATGGCAGTTAGATGGATGAGTTCGATACTGGCTACGTTGTTTTTGAACCTGAGCAAAGATCACTATGAGTTTAGTAAATATCGATGATGAGATAAGAGGTTTCGCTGGTATGACATATCATTGGTATGCTATTTATTAGAGTGTTTAATGTTTGGCTAGTATGAGTGTTTTAAATTTGCGGAATATTTTTCACAGTACTTGTTGTATTTGCGAAATTATCACATCATGGATAATTTTCTTACTTCCCTTGCTTAGGGGGATATTTTTATATGGATATTATAAGTGTGTGTTATAGAAACTTAACGAAACTGAAGTTTTCAAATTATACAATGGTTATAAATAACCCGTTTGTATATGCTTTTTTCTTTCTGTCAATATTTGCTTTGGGGCTACACTTCGTTCAAGGCTTAATAAATTACCAGGCGCGAGCATACTTTGCTCATTTTTATAAGCCAAAGAATACTTGCGCTCTATAATCATCACTCCACCCAGCCTTTTTAA
>ASHK01000128.1 GCA_000695745.1 Vibrio madracius
TCTTACTGGTCTCGGTTGAACTGGATGAAATCCTAAGCCTATCGGATCGTATTCTCGTAGTCTTTGATGGTTCCATTGTGGGTGAAGTCTCTATCGAAGATGCCGATGAGAAAACGCTAGGTTTAATGATGGCGAATATCATGCCTGAGCATCTCAAAAAACCTGAGGAACACGCAGAGCCACAAGGAGAATGCGCATGAGCCAAGCAAAAGTACCCGCTTGGGTAACCGTGGCACTGCTGCCAGCGATTAACGTATTGGTGGCGTTTTTGGTCTCGGCCTTGCTGTTTATTTACATTGATATAAACCCCGTTGACGCCGCAAAAGTCATGTGGACGGGAGCCTTTGGCTACGCAGAAGGCTTTGGGTATACCATGTACTATGCAACAGGCTTTATCTTTACCGGCCTTGCTGTTGCTGTCGCCTTTCATGCTGGTCTATTCAACATTGGTGGTGAAGGGCAAGCGTACATCGGTGGCTTAGGCGTTGGTTTGGTCTGTTTGACACTCGGTGAATACGCACCTTGGTATATCGTCTTTCCAGTTGCCATTGTTGCCGGTGGTCTATTTGGTGCAGCGTGGGCGTTCATTCCTGCTTATCTTCAAGCAAAACGTGGCTCTCACATCGTAATCACGACCATTATGTTCAACTTTATCGCCTCTTCGTTAATGGCGTATCTACTGGTTGATATTTTGAAGCCTGAGAACACGATGGCAACAGAAAGTCGTGTGTTCGCCGTCTCCAGTTGGCTCCCTAAAATGCATGAAATGCTTGCCGTGATTGGCATTGACATGGCACCTAGCCCAATGAACTTAAGCTTCATTTTTGCGCTGTTGTGCTGTGTGTTTGTCTGGCTATTTATGTGGCACTCACGTTGGGGGTATGAAATCCGTTCTGTTGGTTCAAATCCTTCCGCCGCAAGCTATGCCGGTATTAAATATGTAAAAATCATCGTCCTCACCATGCTTATCTCTGGCATGTTAGCAGGCTTCTTTGGTTTGAACGTACTGCAAGGTGAACTGCATCAAATCAAACTTAACTTCGTTGAAGGTTTTGGTTTTACTGGTATTGCCGTGGCGCTAATGGACGTAACCACCCTATTGGTGTTCTTTTAGCAAGTTTGCTGTTCGGTTTCTTGTATCAAGGTGGTGCTGAGCTAAGTTTCGAGTACGGCGTTGACCGAAATATCGTTGTGGTCTTGCAAGGCCTAGTGATTCTATTCTCAGGCGCACTAGAGCACATGTTCCGTCCTTCACTAGAACGTACTTATCTCAAGCTTTTGGTAGCAAAAACGATGAGCAACAAGCAGAGAAAGGAGTCGCTTGATTATGTTTGAAACGATTATTCTCATGCTTGATGCCACCTTACGAGTGGCAACACCGCTGATCCTCGCCTCATTAGCGGGCATGTTTTGTGAACGTTCAGGGATAGTGAACATTGCACTAGAAGGTAAGCTGTTAGCCGCAGCGTTTGCTGGCGCCGCTACCGCTCATATCACAGGTTCAGCGTGGTTGGGCTTACTTGCTGGTGTTGGTATCTCGGTGCTTCTTGCCTTGCTTCACGGCTTCGCTTGTATCACCCATAAAGGTGACCAAGTTGTCAGTGGTATGGCAATTAACATTCTTGCCGCAGGCTTAACCATTACGCTCGGCCGCCACTGGTTCCAACAAGGTGGTCAAACTCCTGCCCTATCTGGTGACGCGCGTTTTGCGCCGATTACCTTCTCAGGTGCAGACACCGTTGCAGATGTACCGATTTTAGGCGCTATCTACTCTGAACTCATCAGTGGCCACTCTATTTTAGTCTATCTTGTGGTGTTTATTGTCCCTGCTTGTTGGTATTTGCTGTTCCGCACCCGCTTCGGCTTGCGTTTACGTGCTGTAGGTGAGTCACCGTCAGCAGTGGATACTGCGGGTATTTCAGTAGTGCGTATGCGTTACGCCGCCGTTGCAATCTGTGGGGTATTAGTGGGCATTGGTGGCGTCTACTTATCAGTCGCACAAACGGCTCAGTTCATTCCGAATATGAGCGCAGGTAAAGGTTATATGGCTTTGGCTGCGCTTATTTTTGGTAAGTGGCGTCCGTTTACCGCAATGGGTGCATGTTTGCTCTTTGGTTTCTTGGATGCACTCGCCATTCGTATGCAGGGTGTCTCTATTGGTGACTTCCCTATTCCGGTCCAAGCGATTGAAGCAGTACCTTACGTGTTAACCGTATTCCTGCTAGCAGGCTTTATTGGTAAGGCGGTCGCACCAAAAGCCATCGGCGTACCTTACACTAAAGAACGCGAATAACCGAATGCGATAGGCAGACAAAAAAACCGCTCAAATGAGCGGTTTTTATTATCTCGAATGAACACCTACAAATTAGTGCTCACGTGTTGCACGGAATGTAATATCCGGGAAACGCTCTTGCGCTAGGTTTAAGTTAACCATCGTTGGCGCTACGTAGCTCAAGTTGTCTCCACCATCGAGCGCAAGGTTTTGCTGGTTCTTGCGTTTGAAGTCTTCAAGCTTCTTAGCATCACTGCATTCTACCCAACGCGCTGTCGCGACATTCACACTCTCATAGATCGCTTCAACGTTGTATTCAGATTTAAGACGAGCCACTACCACGTCAAACTGAAGTACACCAACCGCACCAACAATCAAATCATTGTTTTGCAGTGGACGGAATACCTGAACCGCGCCTTCTTCAGAAAGCTGAACCAAACCTTTTAATAGTTGCTTCTGCTTCAATGGATCTTTAAGACGAATACGGCGGAATAGCTCCGGAGCAAAGTTTGGAATACCAGAGAACTTCAGCGCTTCACCTTGAGTAAAAGTATCACCAATTTGAATGGTGCCGTGGTTATGAAGGCCGATAATATCGCCAGCATACGCATTCTCGGCGCGTGAGCGGTCGCCCGCCATAAACGTAACCGCATCAGAGATGCTGACCGTTTTGCCCGTGCGTACATGACTCATCTTCATACCTTGAGAGTAAGTACCCGATACAATACGCATAAAGGCGATACGGTCGCGGTGTTTTGGATCCATGTTAGCTTGAATCTTAAACACGAAACCAGAGAACTTCTCTTCTGTCGCTTCCACATCACGCTCATTCGCTTGGCGAGTTTGCGGTGCTGGGGCCCACTTAGTTAAGCCATCTAGCATGTGGTCAACACCAAAGTTACCAGTGCAGTACCAAAGTAAACGGGTGTTAGCTCGCCTTTTAAGAAAGAATCAAGGTCAAACTCAGGGCATGCACCCATTACTAACTCTAACTCTTCACGAACATTTTCTGCTAAATCTGCGCCCACCGCCTCATCAAGATCTGGGTTATCTAGTCCTTTGATGATACGAACTTCTTGAATTTCATGACCATGACCAGATTCATACAGAATCGTCTCATCACGGTGGATGTGATAGACGCCTTTAAACTCTTTACCACAACCAATTGGCCAAGAGATAGGTGCACACATCATACCTAGTTCGCTTTCTACTTCATCCAGCACTTCCATTGGGTCACGTACATCACGGTCCAATTTGTTCATGAAAGTCACGATAGGCGTGTCACGAAGGCGAGTAACTTCCATCAGTTTACGAGTACGATCTTCGACACCTTTCGCTGCGTCAATCACCATCAAGCATGAGTCAACAGCCGTCAGCGTACGATAAGTATCTTCCGAGAAGTCTTCGTGTCCTGGAGTATCAAGCAGGTTTACCAAACAATCGTTGTAAGGAAACTGCATCACGGAAGTTGTTACCGAGATACCACGTTCTTTTTCCATTTCCATCCAGTCAGACTTCGCATGTTGAGCGCTGCCACGGCCTTTTACTGTCCCTGCTTTTTGGATCGCGTTTCCGAATAACAAGACTTTTTCAGTGATGGTGGTTTTACCCGCATCCGGGTGAGAGGATGATCGCAAAAGTTCTACGCTTAGAAACTTGTTGCTGAAATTGAGGATTTGACATGAATCTCGATCTTCTTGGTTTGTGGAATAGTGAATGAGAGTAATAGGCTCAGCCACTACTCGAGGCGTCGAAAAAATAATGGGCGCTATTTTCACCGATCTGGCTTGGATTCTCAATCACTAGTTTCCCTCTGATTTCTAGATGTCGCTCTTTTGACGTAACTTACTTGCTGCACTCAGGTAACAACGAGTTACACACTGCTCAAGCTGCAAAGCCTTCCATATACTTTTCCCATCATTAGCGCATCGATAACTCAACGCATTTTACTGAGATTATCGTTACCACGCTGGGCCAAAAGGCCATCAACTTGAGGAACTACGATGAAAACATTCAAACCTTGGTACATCGCACAGATGTCAAATGGTGTTGTACAGTGGGCAGGTTATTGCTTTGTTGTTGACACCTCTAATCATTGAAAGAACAGGTAGTGGCGCACTTATGGGCAGTGTGATGTCCTTGATTGGTCTTTTTGGCATTAGCGCACCTTTTGTCGGTTGGCTCGCGGATAAATACCGTATTCATCGCCAGATGCAAAAAATCGCGTTGTTCTCTCATTTGCTCTCGCTCATTTTGCTGTATTTCGCCCAAACTAATGCCTACGTCTATCTTCTGGTCGGATTGACTATTGGCATTGGTACCGTATCCCAACTGGTATTAAATCCCACGTTTGTACTTAACTCGCTACCCGAGAAATCACAAGCACAGGGACTCAGCCGACTGTTTCAATGTCAGTTTTTAGGTGTTGTGATTGCTGGTGCTTTGTTAGGGATGGTCAGTTTGCTCGGCTGGAGTAGTGAACAAAAGCTGCTCATGCTCATGGTGTTGGTGTGTGTTTCTATCATCAGTGTGTTTATTGCCCCTCCGCCAGCAATCCGCATCCCTGATACTGCGCAGCAGCATGATGACAGCAGCATCAACACCAATAAAAGCAGGCGCACCACCATAGCATTTGTGCTGTTTCTCACTACGGTATTTGTTTCTATGTTCACGGCCAGTAACTTGATGGAAACGGGGCCTATCATCATTCAACAAGTGTTTAATGTTGATCTTGGGCATTCTGCATTTGGTCTTGCAGGCTCGGCCATATTGACAATGTTACTTCTAGAGCCAGCTGGTCGACTAGCCGCGAAAAGCAGCCCTTACTTGATTTGGATAGTGTCACTTTGCTGCTATGCAGTGACCGCAATTGGCTTGTGGTTGGCGATGGGAAGTGATATCCCGAGCCTAGTGCCGATTTTACTGATCGTGTTACTGATGCAAGCTATTTCTTGGTTCGATATGGTAATTCCTGCCATTGCAGAAGAGCTTAGTCCGAGCACGCCAGCGTTAACGCAAGGCATTCTTATGTTTGCGATGGCGATTGGCTTTGGTGTAGGCACTTACATTGCAGGTCAATTGATTGATGTGGGAGGATTTACTTCCGTTGTAAATTACTGCGCAGCCAGCATTGTCATCACCTTACTACTGGCTTTAGCAACGCTAATGTTCAAGACCAAGCGGTAATCTCAAACTGAAAATAAAGGGCTGCCCGTTCATTCAGCCCATTCGGGTCGATTACAGCTGCCAAGCATGGCCGACGGTAATGTAATAAGCCCACTCTTCCGGACCTTTCGCCACATCGACACCAGCTCGCATATTTAACTGTCTCGCCACCAAATAGCGGAAACCGCCCCCCACTACATTTTGATATTTAGCGTCCGAGAAGCTATCACCTTCATCAAATGCTTTACCTGTTCCTGTGAAACCGATGAGCGACCAACGAGGGGTAAGATCATAGCGCGCCTCAATTTCTACCAAGGCCATATCATCTCCCTGATAACGCATCGCAGGTATACCACGCATATTAATAAATGGGCGTGCATAGTAAGGCGCATCGTTAGTGACCGTTTGATAATCACCACGAAGACCAAGAATGAAATCATCCGTTAATGGAGCAAAGTAATTGGCTTGGAAACGCCTTTTTGGTAATCAGCATCACCACCAAAAGCGGTATTGTGAAAATCGATGCTTAATTTCGCTTTTAGACCATCATTAGGAGTGAAAATGGTGTCTCGGCTGTCATACGTGACCTTCAGTTCAACACCAGCATCATTCATATCGTAATCCAAAGGCGGTATCCCTGGAATAATATTGCCAATATCAAAGGTACTTTGAGACGAGAGAATCGAATACTTTGCCCCCACAAACCAGTCGCTACCAGCCACTCGATAATCAATATCTTGCATGAAATACAAACCGTCGATATTGAAATCGAAAGGGACATCGCCTTCATAATATTTTAGGTTGAAAGAGCCGTAAAATAGACCACCTTGATAGCGCCAAGTATCTTCCTGCCATGAACCAAAATGAAATGCCCCCGTTAGCCACGAGCCGTTTTCCGTTGCTGCTGCCGCGACAGCCGTAACACTCGGCGGCAATCCCACCACTTCATCTGGGTTCTCTTCACGCAACTGTTTACGTTTTTCTGATTCATGGAAGAACAGCAATGCCGCTCCGCCACCAGCACCCACTGCCGGGTCAGTAATAATAATTGGCACAGGCATAAACCCAACCGCATTATCCAGCACCCATTTACTGGCATCAAACATGCCATCCTTAGGATCGAGAAATTGTTCCATTGCAGAGACAGAAGATGTCGCTGCCATACCACTTATTAACAAAATTGGTAGCTTCTTCATAATTCTTCCTTGAACATAACGCAAATCGATCCACCAAAACTATGGAAGACTTGCTAGCTATTTGTGTTAACAATTATCCAACTAAATACACATTATTTCAAAAACTTCCTACTGCCACGCTAGGATCAGACGCTATCTATTAAGGAACTTCGGACTTGCCCTACAGTTCAATGCTTTCTAAACAAGCACTAAAAGATTTCATGCTACCCTTAATTAACGTGAATAAGCCTTCGCAAATAGTGAACTCATTACTATTTTTGGCTGTCCTAAAGTGGCAAAATGTCCAGATCCTACGATAAGAGAGTGAACTACGGTGTCAGAACAAGCTCCATTAGATATTCGAATAGAAGAGAATCAAACTCGCGTGAAAGATCAGCTTAATCGCATCCTTTCCAGTAAAGCGTTTGATCAAAGTCCAAAAATGAAAGAGCTCTTGTCTTTTGTTGTTGAGCAAACGTTAATTGGTAATGGTGATCGCCTAAAACAATTTACTATCGCGACAGAAGTATTTGCTAGAGATGCCGATTTTGATCACCAAGCGGATCCTATTGTTCGAATTCAAGCAGGACGAGTTCGTCGGACGCTTGAAACCTACTACCTTACCGAAGGCATCAATGACCCTATCGTTTTATCGATTCCCAAAGGTCGATATAGCCCATTGTTTACTCCGCAAGCTCCTCAAGCTACAAGGCAAACTGCGTCCTTAGCTCAATTAGCTCGTGAGACTCAAAAATCTCTCAGTCCTACACTTACGGTGTTACCCTTCCTCTCGCTCTCAGACGATCCTGAAAAACGTTTCTTTGCAGAAGGTTTTGGCGAGGAATTGGCAACCGAACTTGCTCGCTTTGATATGCTTAAGGTCGTTTCAATGCACGCACTCGGAGACACTAGCATTGATCCGAGAACATCTGCCGATGTTAAAGGGTTGGGCGAGAGACTCGGTGTCTCGTTTATCACTTCTGGTACTATGCAAGCACTTGGCAATAAAGTAAGAATTTATGCCAAACTTTATCGGACGGACTCCGGGGAGCAAGTTTGGGCAGAAAAATACACTTGCGATTTAGCTACCGATGACCTGTTCTCCGTTCAAGACGATATTATTGCCGAGGTAGTGGCTGAGCTGGCTTCTAGTTTTGGGATTATTCATCGCGAGATCTACCAAAGTAGCAACCAGAAAAAGATCGAACACCTCTCCACCTATGAAGCTACGCTGCGCTATCGTCACTACCTGATGACACTCTCTGAGGACACTCACCAACAAGCCACACAAGCGCTATTAAGCGCGGTACAAAACGAACCAGATGTCGCCTTACTGCATGCTATGCTTGCCGTTCTCTATTTTGACGCTGATATGTTGGGCATGAATACGGTTGAGAGTGCTGTAGATACGGCGCTTAACTATGCGAAACGCGCCATCGAGTTAGAGCCAACGAACCAAGAATCACAGATCGCCATGTTAATGGCGCATCAAGTAAATGGTGACGTTAATGGCGTTATCGAGACCGTCGATAAAGTGATCGCAATAAACCCTAATGCTGCGTATCAAATTGGTTTATCAGGTTGGGCATTATGTATGGCAGGTGAGTTCGAACGTGGACTGAAACTGATCCAAGACTCCAAAGCGTTGAACCCATTTAAGCCACCTTGGTTTTCTGTGGCTTCGATCATCCATAAAATTATGCTTGATGATTTTGATGGTGCAGACAAAGCTATTAGCCAATTATCACTTCGTCGCGTCTTTTGGATCCCGATGCTTAAAGCGGTCATCCAAGTATATAAGGGAGAGTTCAAACAGGCTCAAGCTAGCTATAAAGAAATGCTACAGATGCAACCTAACTTCGAAAACAATGAAGAACACTATCTTAGTGCTTATATTGCAAGCTCGGACATTAAGAACAAATTACTCGACGCTTTAGCAAGATTATAATCTACATTAGCACTGAAACTTACCAAGAGAGCCCAATGGCTCTCTTGTCATTTTAGCCGTTAATCATAATAGTCATCATCGTACATCTCTTCTTCAAGGATCTCTTCCTCGACGATCTCTTCTTCAATGTACTCTTCTGCAATAATTTCATCTTCGACAACCACATCCGTTGCCATTTCACATGCGCCTTCATAATAAGAGCCATCAATGGCCCCGCCCACAGCGCCTGCGCCCCCACCAATAACGGCACCCGTCTTTGCGCCTTCACCACCATCCACGATACCGCCGACAATCGCACCAGTAATGGCACCATCTACTGCACCAACAATTGTGCCTTCTGCCGTTTGGTCACAATAATAAGCGTAACTATTGAAGCTGACCGTTACGATCAGCGCTAACAAGATTCGAATTCGTTTTAGCATATTGACTCCCAATTACTGCGCAAGCTGGTTGTATGCTTCGATGCTCATGCCCGCGCTAAAACCGCCATCAACCCCGATGGACTGACCATTGACAAAGCTGCTGTCCTCAGAGGCAAGAAAATGCACTACAGCGGCCACTTCTTCAGGTTGAGCGATCCGCCCCATAGGAATAGAGCGTCGCTCCATCCGTAATTGAGGCTCTCCCCCTTTGGCATAAGCACGAGGGGTATCTACCGACGTTGGACAAACAGCATTCACACGGATTTGCTTACTGCCTAGCTCCAACGCCGCCGTTTGGGTAATGCCCAGTACCGCCCACTTTGAACTAGCCAAAGCACCAAGATAAGGCACACCTTGTGTTCCTGACACAGACGCTATATTGATAATGCTGCTTCCTCTTGGCATATAAGGCACCGCATGCTTCATTGATAGCGCCGTACCTAAAGCATTCACGGAAAAATTCGCTTCATATTCATCTTTTTTAGATTCCATAATGGTGCTGTAACCGTTGGTAGACCCTGCACAATTGACCAACACGTCGATTTTGCCAAATCGCTCAAAAGTAATAGCCATCAACTCACTCAACGACAGTTCATCGGTCACATCAGCATGGATATACAAGGCATCTAAAGACTGTAAATCTTGGTCTAACGCATTGATGCCAGAGATAACTAATTTGGCTCCAGCGAGAACAAAGCGTCGTGCAATTGCCTCACCAATACCCGACGTACCACCAATAATGACGACAACTTTGTCTTTTAGCTCAAATGGCGCATTCATCGTGAGTCTTCTCCTCTCTGTTATGCTGGCTGGTAACACTCTCTTATCGGTAGTGATACGAAATCAGGGGGGACTGTATCTTGATAGGCTAAGGTTGTGCAGTTAGTAACTGGAAACGATCCAGTAACACGAGAACTCAACAAATAAAATTAAGGCTTCCATGCCTTAAGGTGACAAAGTGGGTTGTTTAGAAGAACCAGGTCGCACCTAAGCGAACCTCTCGGTTGCCATCTAGATGCTTCATTCGAGACTCACCAGCGGCTTTGAAGAAGTGTTCAGAATAGGTCAGGTTACCCCAAATACTGCCATCCTCTGTTAGTGGGATTCCCCCTTCAAAATTTAACTCTAAAGATTGCTCGTTTTTACCTAGCGCGTTGTTATAGTTGGCATATTGAGGTTGACGGTAAGGTAAGAGCCTTTCTCTGAGAGATAAAACGAGTTAAACCAATTGGCTTGCCAACCATTCTCCGAGCGGCCGTTGTCATATTCGTTTCTCATGACGGCAAGATTCGGGTAAGAAACCCAGTTTTCAAATGGAGTAATCACTTTCGCCACCGCACCAATTGCTGCGGTTTGCTCTGTTCCTGAGTTTTTAGCGACCCAGTTGGAACCGTAGCTAATGTAATCGAGCGAAAAGCCTATCTCAGGTAATACCTCAGAGCCGGTCGCATGAACTTGGAAGTAACGAGCTCGAATACGCGATAACCCGAAGTCTTTTGATTTGCCTTCTCCCCCGTCCAGATTGGTTTGAAAGTCAGTTTCAAATTGCCCAAATAGCCAATATCTTCGTTATAAGACCCGGCCATATTCAATTGCAGACGCGTCATGCCATCTTTGCCTTTCGCACCCGAATCAACTTTGAGGTAGGTTTGAGGTCGTGTTACATCCGCAGGATCGTTGGTTTGCGTTTCGTCGGCGATGACTTGAATACTTGCAACGCTTAGTAGAGCTGCCGACAGTACAGAGACGTGTTTCATTTTCTATTCCTATTGTTATCAATAACTAATAGGAAGTATGAGGAATTGTTATTTTTATCGAAGTAACTACGGGTAATGTAACCTATAAACAGAGTTGTTAGGTTGAGCGTAAAATAAAAGGGGCAGCCAATAGGTGCCCCTTTATTGAGTCAGTAGAATGATTAATTAGAGAACAGAAAGTAGTAACTCATGATGACCGCGTCCTCTCTGCCCTGCTCTGTCGGATAATAATCACGACGTCTATCGACTTCGTTAAATCCTTCAGCAAGATACAAAGACACAGCGGCTTGGTTACTCTCTCTAACTTCCAACCATGCACTCTCTGCTTGACGACTTTCACACTGTTCTAGGAAATGGTTCAACAACGCTTTACCATAACCTTTGCCCTGCTCACTTGGCGCAATTGCGATATTCAGTAGCGATACTTCACCCACGATATTCTGCGCATAAAAATAACCCACCACATGCTCATCGACCAAAAGAACGTAATTGAATGCACCACGTCCATTAAGTTCATTGATCATGGAAGCTTTCCAAGGGTGTGAGTGAGCCTGATTTTCTATAGACAACACCGCATCAAGATGTTCGGTGTCCATAGTTGTAAATGCAAAGTTAGCCATAGGCACGGATCTGATTCCAAAGTGCACGTCTTTCCATGTCATTACCATTAATATTGGTCAAATGAGGAGAAACGAGTTTTTCGGGGAGGACTCAACTGATACTGCTGTGTCAGTTGCGTGAAACGTTCTATTGCTTTGTCATCGCCAGCAAACCAAATCCACTCAGGAATATGTTCACCGTCGAGAAGAAGCAATTGCTCTGGTGAAATGTGCAGCGTGTCTGTCAGTTCCAATGTCATCGCTTTAAGAATCTTTTGGTAGAACAAAGCACTGTCATCTATTGGTTTTACTGAAGATACAAACAGCAATCGACAATCAGCTCGAAGAGACAACAAAGCTTGGCTACGGACAGGAATGCGCTCTGGATGTATGAGTTCCCAGGTTTGAACGCCCATTAATTGTAGTTTTATGCTGTCTTGCATGATTGATTCGCGCCAAGTATTTCACCGTCATAATGACGCGCAGTTTAGCAGAGCTCGAATTGATTACCAAGATATCAGCATACTGGTCAAAACAAAGCCTAGCAGTGACAACACTAAACTAGGCTTAAAGCATCAATCCAGATAGCGATTACAAACCGTTAAACTCGGGGCAATATTCCACTAAGCCTTTACGACCTACCAATTGCTCGGCAACGGAGTGTTCTGTCAGCGAGCGCACTTGAAAAGCGCCTGCTGGCACTTCCCATTGACAGTGGAGTCCGTAATCAGCCGCCGGTTCAAATTGGAATCGTCCGTAATATTGAGGGTCTCCAAGTACCACACAAGCTGGATAACCGAATTCTGGCAATGTACTGAATGCTTCTTCAACTAATGCGGCGGCGATACCTTTACCCTGATACGCTTTAGCCACGGCTAGTGGTGCTAAGCCCTGCCAAGACAGATCATCACCTTCAATAGTGACAGGAGAGAACAGTAGGTGCCCCACCACTTCGCCTTCGTCAGTGCAAGCGACCAAAGACAGCGTTAAATGACCATTTTCTCGCAATGTCATGACTAAATTAGCTTCAGCTTCGGTCTCAAATACCGATTTTAGGAGTCGATCAATAGCAAGTATATCAGCCGGAGCTTCAGTTCGAATAAGCATTCGCTACCTCGTTAGGATTCGTTGATGGCTGCATGCCTTTATAAACGAAATCCGCTAAATGAGTTAATGCAGAAAGCATTGGTTTAGGTAAAGCATCTAGATCAACACTGTCCATCAAATTCTTCACTTCCAAGCCTAACTCGGTATCTCCCTCAATACTCAAGCGGCGCTGAAAGAATAAAGTATCTGGATCTTCTTTACGACCAGCGATTAACACTAAGTCATTTAAATTACCGCTAAAACTGACATCTTCTTGCTGCACAGTGTCAGACACAACCAGCTGCTCATCACAGTAAGAAATATACCAACTGAGGTTTAGATCACGAATATGAACTTTTAACCATTTTTCTTCGAGAAATTCAAAGTCACCGTCCTCAAGTGCTTCTTTAAAAACGGTTTTTAGCCCTTCAAGCAACGCTCTATTTTGGATTTTCGTTGGCAGAAAGTGGACTGGAGATCGCAAAATTTGTGCTGCGTTTTTAACTAGTTGACTTCGAATCTTGTCTAACACGCGGTTTTTCCGTTAATTTGTAGTTCAGAAGGCTAATAATACGGCATTAGTAACAAAAAAATCCTGTTGTGCATCAAAAATTTTTGCTTTCACCTTTACCCTTTTCTAACTGATAAATCACAGTTATAGTGTTGGGGTTACTGATATATAAGCTCTGCGGAGAACTGGTAGTACATTGATGTCATCCAAAATGTTAAAGGAATACTTTGCAAAGTTAACATCCAATAGCCCCTTCTTTTTCGCTATTTTGGATGACGAACATCATTACTGTATGGTCAATGACCGCTATTGTGATGTGGCAGGGTTAACACACAGTGACTTAGTCGGCATGAATGACTTGCAGATTTTAGGTGAGCGTTTCTACAGCCAGTTAAAACCGTATTATGATCGAGCACTTCAAGGTGAATCGATTGAGGCAGAGGTTACCCTCGATGAGTCGGACGTAGAATCCAGTCTGCATTTCAGTGTTTCTCCGATCCTCAATGAAGGTGTTATCGAATACATCGTTTTCCATGCCATCGACACCTCCGAGAAACAGATTTTAACTCGTTCACTTGAAGAATCCGAAAGTAAGTTCCTCAAACTGTCTCAGCTCATTCCTGACGGACTTATCCTAGTCGAAGACGATTGCATTTTGTCTGCCAACCCAGCCTCTGCCAGACTGTTTGGTTACACCAAAAGTACGGACTTGCTGGGGGAATCACTCAATCGTTTATTGAGTAATGAGAAAAATAATAATCGTGTGCAGCTCGATTTATCCAATATTGTCACTGGCACACCACTGCACTTTTTGACCAGCGAGTATTGTGGAACTCGCCGTCGGCTTTCGTTACACGTGGATAATGCCAACCTTTTTGGCAATAGCGCGCATCTGGTGCTGATTCAAGATATGGATGAAAAACCCCATCCAGTCGCTCAAAACAGTAATGAAGACGTTAATATTGATACCTTAACCAAGCTCTACAACCGACTTGGCTTTACTCGCTGCTTAGATCATTTCATCCAAGATAAAACCCCACTCGTCATGCTTTACCTCGACATTGATAACTTTAAGAATATCAATGACTCTCTTGGTCATCACATTGGCGATAGAGTGATTCAAGAAGTTTCCTCACGACTCAAACGACATCTTCCTCAACAATCGGTTCTTGCGCATTTAGGCGGTGACGAGTTT
>ASHK01000129.1 GCA_000695745.1 Vibrio madracius
AAGACTGAGCCATAAAACGGCCTCCAAAGTCTTTAAATGCCAACGTTGGGCCATGGAAAAGCTCTAGGGCGTACACACCCTCTTTCACTTGGTTGATTGGTGCCGGAAATTGGAACGCATTGTCCACTAATTCGCTGACTTTCTCTGCTGGCAACTCATCGCCAATTAGCGCAGAGAGAATCTTGGCACTGCGCGACACAAAATCTTCAGCCAATAAAGCATCTACGTCATCGAACTTAGGCAGTTCAGATGGAAAAAATAGACCTTGGTTACGACCTAAGCCTTGACGGACAGCTTGGCCAAACGAGACTTGCTCGTCATTTTCTTTGATGTTGTAAAGCTTCATAGCTCACTTCCTGTTACTTTCGAACCCTGCTTGTCTAAACGACAAACGTGCACGAATCCTTCGTTATTTTGTACGTAATTCTCTTCTAGCCAACGAGCCACTCGCTCTGCCACATCTTTCTGTTTGCAGATGCTGAATAGCGTCGGACCGCTGCCTGAAATTCCAGTGGCTAAAGCGCCGCTGTTGCCGCGTATTCACGTGCTTGGCTAAAGCCAGGCAGCAACTTAGCTCGGTAGGGTTCAGCAATGACATCTTTGATCATCTTTGCAGCCAATTCGGGCTGGTTAGAGTGACAAGCATGAATAAAACCTGCTAGATGACGACCATGAGCAATGATGTCTTGACGACGATATTGAGAAGGTAAAATTTCACGCGCTTCTGCCGTCGACACTTTAATGCCCGGATACGCCATCACCCAGTACCAATCATCAAAACAAGGCACTTCTTGGCTGATAATGCCAAGTTCTTCCAGCATCAGTTGCACACCACCTAAATAGCAAGGTGCCACATTGTCGTAATGGATGCCACCAGAAATTTGCCTTCCATTTCACCCATAAGAGCCAGTAACTCGGTCTCATTTAATGGATTACCATGAAATTGGTTCAAAGCGTCTAGTGCCGCGACGATAGAACAAGCACTCGACCCTAAACCAGAGCCGATTGGCATGTTCTTCTCCAGTGTCATAAACACAGGTTTGAGTTCTAGACCTTTCTTCTCTAATTCACGGGCGTACACTTTCCAGCAATCGTACACAATGTTCTCTTGCGGGTTGGTGGGCAGCTTATCAACAAAGCGACCTTTGGTGGCTAGGTCAAAAGGTTTATCACCGAGTTTAACCTCGACACAATCGCCAAGCAGAGTGCCATCAATCGGAGAGACCGCCGCACCCAATACATCAAAACCAACACTCACATTACCAATAGAGGCCGGAGCATAAACGACAACGCTATCACTCATCTTACACTCCTAGTTTCCAGCCTAATGTACGCATCACATCAGAGAACACGCCTGCTGCGGTCACCTCGGTACCCGCGCCGTAACCGCGCAATACCAGTGGAATTGGTTGATAATAGCGACTGTAAAATGCCAGTGCGTTCTCACCATCTTTAATCTTGAACATAGGGTCGTTTCATCCACAGCAGCGATGCGTACGCGACACTTACCATCGGCGATTTCACCCACGTAGCGCAGTACTTTGCCTTCTTTGGCAGCATCCGCTGACAGTTGGCTAAAATAAGCATCCGCTTCAGGCAAACGAGCCATGAACTCATCCACTGAACCTGAATCATCGAAACCTGGTGGCAACGCTTGGTCAACTTCGACATCTTCAAGTTCAAGTGCCATCCCCGCTTCGCGAGCTAAGATAAGCAGTTTACGCGCTACATCCATACCAGATAGGTCAT
>ASHK01000130.1 GCA_000695745.1 Vibrio madracius
CAAACAACAAGGCGTTGCCAAAGGCATGGCACTGGCTTTGTTCCTCTCATTGGCAGCCATAGGCTATGCGATGTATTCAAACCCCTTGAGTTTTGATAACAATACTAGTCGCTTAGATGTTCTGTCTTACTCACTGATTCTTCCGACTCTATTTTTCATCTTCTCCATTGGGCGATTGGCTAAACATCGTTTTTTTAGCGCAGAAGATATTGATGGCAGTGGCCTAACTCAAGGCTCGCAACAAGCACGAGTCTTACAGAGCATCATACAAAACACCCTTGAACAGCTTGTCATAGCGTTGCCCATCTACTTTGCTTGGAGTACGTTGGCACCCAGCCTTTGGCTATCTGCGGTGCCAATATGTTCTGCTCTTTTCTTGTTAGGCCGAATCCTATTTGCCATTGGGTATAAACACGGAGCGCCGTCACGCTCATTTGGCTTCGCACTGACTTTTTACTCTTCAGTCGTGCTGTTCCTCGTTTTACTCACAGCCGTCGTTTTTTGACTATTTTTCAGCTATCGTTCAAATAAAACAGCTACCACTATCGGGTCGCTATCTCAATTAAGCTATCAAACGCTCGCTTTGTTTGCTAAAGGTCAAGCGATGACACTATCGCTTGCCGAAACCACTCGTGACCTTTGTCGTTTTTTTGAGACTGATGCCATGTCATGTAAACCGGAACTTTCTGAGTTTCGAAGGGTATCGGAAAGACATTTAAGCCGAGAGGCTCTGCAAGCTGTTTCGCTTGCCATTGACCGCTGACAGCAAGCCAATCCGTTTGCGCCGCCATTGCTAACGCCGTCGCACCAGACCCCGTCGAATAAGCCACTTGTCGTGGCGGTAACGCGACATCGACGGCCACAGAATCTAAGGTATTTGTATTCAGACGTTGAGTTTTCCAAGTGATGTGGCTTTCTCTTAGAAAGTCCTCCATTGTCAATTCAGTTCGTATTCTTGGATGATCTTTACGAACGGTCACCACTAACTCTTGCTCGAGGAGTATCTGATTGTGGTAGCCCCTATCCTCTAATGGCACTGTTGCTAAGATAACATCCACACGACGGCGGCGCAGATCGTCTTGTCGGTCTTGTTCATTCAAGTGCTCAATGTCTGCCTGTATGGTGACATTCGGCGCATACTCGTTCTTAAAACGAACTAAAGGGGGAACAACGATCAAATCTATATCTTTATGGCTAGAAATGCGGAAGGTGCGCTGACTCAAGCTAGGATCAAAGTCTTGACGTGATTTAGAGCCATTCAACAGCAAGCTCAGTGGTTCTTGTATCTCGTTATGAAGCTCAATAGCAAAATTGGTGGGTACGATGCCTCGTCCTTGGCGGATAAACAATGGATCTTGATACTCATCCCTGAGCCTGTTGAGCGCGTGGCTCACCGCAGGTGCAGTAATGTTAAGAACCTCAGCCGCTTCGTTTACGCTCTTCGACTTGATAACTGCGTCAAAGGTCTTAAGGAGATTTAGATCCATGTTTTCATTCTATCTGTCTGATTAGCCTACATTAAACATAGTCTATTCAAATCAAATTACGAACGATTAATTGCGCAAACAAAAAGACAGCTATTCGTCATCGCTGTCTTTACACCTAGAAGTCAATCTTGTTTGCTATCTAAAGTACTCCATTCGATGTGGGCTTGGTGCATTTTTCTACCCAATACAAGTTATCCTCTAACACTGCAATGGTTTCTTTATCGAGCTCAGTCAACTCATCAAAAAGCCTAGCGTATTCTATGTTCCCTTCACTTTTTGCTTCCAGAGCGAAGTTTGGATAGAGATTCAGAGACGACAAATAGAGGTCATCAATCACGTTCATAAATGACTTCGACAAACTTGTCGGCTCATCGGATATACCCATTAAGAGATGGGCAAACTTACCGGCAGCCGCCTGCTGGCGGTGGATCAACGCTTTCAAATGAGTGTGTTGTTTTGTCGAGGGAACAGTGTGCTCTAGTTGGTTTTCAATAACACTCAGACATTGAGACAAAGAGGCGGTTTGTGCGAGTGACAAGTCCAAGTAATGGCCTAGACGGTCGTACGTAACATTGCGCATAGGGAAACCACAACATTGTATCTCACCACGACTTTTACTGGTGAGCATGACGCGTTGACGACAACGACCACATTCTAACAAGTCGTAAGTCAAATTATGGCTACTCATCGTGTGCCCCTCGAATGAATGATCTCCTCAGCGCTCGTTTTGCTTTCGTTTTTTGTTTCTGCAGTTTATGCGTCAGAGCAGAAAATGCCTGCCCGCGACGTGGTAAAACTCATCGCCAGAGTGTTTCACAAAACACCATTGTTGTTCAGCGTGAACTTTAAGCTCAACATCGTATTGCCCATAGGAACTATGGTGGATTATCGAGACAAAAATCTCTGTTGCTTGTGGGTGCACCATGAATAAATGGTCAGCTTTTACGACACAGTATGAGCGCATACTTTCTGATAAAACAATGCGTTGCGTATTGAAATGAATATTCATAAACATTACCTTTCTTTTAAATCACAAATTTCAATGTTATTCGCGCCCTAAAGCCCTGTACCAACTTGAAAATAGAGCGCACGATCTTGTTCACTTTTCGCCACATCGATTCCCACTTTTAGGCCGTAACGACGAGCAATCAAATAACGAAAACCCACACCAACTGCATAATGATTTTCGTCACTGAATAGTTCATTGGTCGCATCGGTAGCAGAACCAACCCCAGCAAATAGTGAACTCGACCAACGGTTTGTGAAGCTATAAGTGACCTGTGATTCGATTGAGGCCGTTGAAGTGCCTTGATATCGATTTCTTGCGATGCCTCGAAGTTCGATATCAGGGTAAGCCGGTGGAGGCAGCAACCTCTCATCCGTCGATAAGGTGTTGTACTTACCTTTTAGGGCCAGGTTCCAGTTTTGACGTAGTGGGAAATATTGCGTGCCTTGTGCGGCAAAGGTTTGAAAATCGTAATCGCTACCAACGTGGCCGCTAAACACCATATATTCTGCTTTATAGTCCCCCCCTGCCGTCGGATATAAGAAGTTATTTCTGGTGTCATATTCGGCTATAGCCCCCAAACCTGACACAGTCGGCGTCATATTTAGCCATCGGTTAGCTATTTGATCCGCTCTACTAGGTTCCACAATACTCAGTTCTGGGGAAACCAATTTCTGACTCACACCAAGTAAAAGCGGCGAATCACCCAAGCGAAACTGCAGCTTTTGGATGACGCCATACCCATTCATGCCCAATTTCAAAACCTGATGCGTCATCTTTTGCGAACGGGCGTAGAAGTTCATATGAATATCGCCATAAAAGGCTCCCCCCAAATAGCGAATACTGTCTTTTTTCCAGGTATGCCTATGACCGATAAAACCCGCCCATGTACCATTTTGAGTCCCAAACGCGCCCGCCACGGTGATCGCAGGAGTAAGAAGCTTGGCTCCACCATCAAGTGACGTTAGCGCCATTTCTTTACGTTTCTCTTTTTGAGCTTCCGATTCGTGTAAGAATACACCCATCATTCCACCGCCATACCCTACCGCTGGTTCAGTGATAAGAATGGGGACAGGCAAGAATCCATAGGCGTTTTCGGCCAAGTAGTCGCCCATATCTAATTGACCATCGAGAGGATCGGAGAATGAACTAGCGTGAGCAGCATCGACACTGAGTAATAGCGTCAATAGTAGTACGAAAGATTGGACAAATTTCATCGAAGACATTCTCAATGCGAATAACTATTAGCAAGAATGTTAAAGCTTGGCCGTTGGGTGATCGATGGAGAGGCGTTTAATAGTGGATTTAGTTTGATTTAATCAAGGCTGGGATTGATTATTACTACATTTAATATTCTGATAAATATAATAAAATTCATGATAGAACTCGACTCTACTATCGTCTAATACAGGAAGTACATCCACGACAAGCAGAGCGGGTGTGTGGGTCGAGTCGCCCTCTTTGAACTTTACAGTAAGCATTACGAAGAACTCGTCGCGCGGCAAACCAGTCTTCTGGCTTTTGCATAATTAAGTAGCCATTAAACCGTTTTAGTAATGGTAAGCGATACTCTTCAACAAATTTACTGTCAAACTCAACCTCAAAATACTCGAACACCTGCTCGATAGCGGTAAATTCAGCAAGTTTGTTTTGAATGTCAGGGAAACTCATCGTTTTCAAGTCTGCAATAAATGAATCGGTATGAACAAGTCAAAGATTGTACTAAAGCTGCGTTTGGTTGTCACAAAAGTAAAAGCCCAAAGCACTTATCAGCACCTTGGGCTTCAATACGACAGAAAACGACTAAGCGTGGTACTCTGGATAGTCTAATAGGCCCACTTCGTTGCCGCCAAACAGAGTATTCGGATTGTGCTCTGCCAATGGGTAACCGTGTTTTAGTCGATTCGGTAAATCAGGATTGGCGATAAATGGACGACCAAAACCTACCATATCCGTGATGCCATCAGACAATGCTTTTTCCGCTCTCTCTTGGTTATAGCGTCCTGCATATATAATCGTACCTCGGTACGCTTCTCTTACTGCCGTTTTAAACTCTGCTGGAGTGTCTGGGGCATCATCCCAATCAACTTCGGCAATGTGCATATAAACGACATGATGTTTTTCCAACACGCGAGCCGCTGCAGTGTAAGTCTCAATTGGTGTAGCATCCACAGTGCCGTTAAGCGACGTAAATGGCGCAAGACGCACACCTACTTTATCAGCGCCGATCGCATCGACAACCGCTGCAACAACTTCGTCTAAGAAACGGAGACGATTTTCAATTGGACCGCCATACTCGTCATCCCGATTGTTTGCTTCAGAGTCAATGAATTGGTTGATTAGGTAGCCGTTTGCACCATGCAATTCGATACCGTCAAAGCCCGCTTCCAGCGCATTCAATGCGGCTTGACGATATTGTCCAATGACGTCTTGAATATCGTCTTTTGTCATCGCACGGGGCTCAACCACATCAACAAATCCCGGCTCATTCGAGCCGTTATCAACGAATACTTTGACATTTTCCGCCTTTAGAGCCGAAGATGAAATAGGTTGCTTGCCGCCAATATTGTCTGGATGAGTCACGCGACCAACGTGCCAAAGCTGAGCGAAGATAGCACCATCTTTCGCATGTACCGCGTCTGTCACTTTTTTCCACCCTGCGATTTGCTCGTCTGAATAGATACCAGGAGTCCAAGCATAACCTTGTCCCATTGGTGAAATTTGTGTGCCTTCAGCAACAATTAACCCAGCAGACGCGCGCTGTGCGTAGTACTCGGCCATCATATCATTGGCAGAATTACCAGGTTGAGTCGCACGAGAGCGAGTCATAGGTGGCATAACGATACGGTTTTTAAGTGTTAATGAACCAAGCTGAATTGGTTGAAACATTGAATCTGTCATTGCGATACCCCTATTTGCTCGTTTGGATAAGTTCAATTGAATAGCCGTCTGGATCTTTAACAAAAGCGATATGCGTTTCGCCACCTTTCATAGGACCCGGAGCGCGAGTGATGTTACCACCAAGTTGTTCAATACGGTCACACGCTGCATAAATGTCCTCGCAACCAATCGCAATATGTCCCCAAGCATTACCTTGGTCATAGGCGTCGGTATCCCAGTTGTGGGTCAATTCGATAGTCGAACCCGCATCTTGGCCTTCGTAACCGACGAAAACTAACGTATAGCGATACTGTTCATTTTCGAAACGATTCAACATCTTCATGCCAAGCACTTCAGAATAAAACTTAATGGATTTTTCTAAATCCACGACACGAATCATGGTGTGTAAAACTTTCATGTTACCTCTCGGCAGAACTCTGGTTAGCGCGACAAAGCCGCCAACAAAGTTAACTGGTGATTTCCAACTAACGTTAGATTAAGGCAAATGATAAAGTAGGTGAAATTATCAAATATTATTATTTTGATAATTTTTTGGAATGACTGGAGAGAATAAAAATGAGAAAAGCAAGTGGCCTTGCCTATTGGCAAGACCACTTGATATTGATTATTTCAAATCAAAACGGTCAGCATTCATGACCTTAGTCCACGCAGCAACAAAGTCGTTAACAAACTTCTCTTTGTTGTCATCCTGCGCATAGACTTCAGCGTACGCTCTTAAGATCGAGTTAGAACCGAAAACAAGGTCAGCACGCGTCGCAGTCCATTTCACTTCATCGCTAGAGCGAGCCACGATATCGTAGGAATTTCGACCTGTCGGCTTCCACTGATAGTTCATATCTGTCAGGTTAACGAAGAAATCATTGCTCAAAACACCTACACGGTCAGTGAAGACACCATGAGCGCTGCCGTTGTGGTTAGCGCCGAGTACACGCATCCCACCGATTAGAACTGTCATCTCTGGGGCCGTTAGTCCCATAAGTTGAGCGCGATCCAACAACATTTCTTCTGGCGTTGCCGCATAGTGTTGTTTTTGCCAATTGCGGAAACCATCCGCCAGTGGTTCAAGAACTTCAAAAGATGCCACATCAGTCTGCTCTGCGGTTGCATCACCTCGACCCGGAGCAAACGGTACGTTCACATCGAATCCTGCAAGTTTTGCGGCTTGCTCAACGGCTACATTACCCGCTAACACAATCACATCAGCAACACTTGCGCCGGTCTCGGTTGCAATGCCTTCAAGTACAGGCAGAACTTTATTCAGTTTTTCAGGCTCGTTACCTAACCAGTCACGCTGAGGCTCTAAGCGAATTCGAGAGCCATTTGCACCTCCGCGTTTGTCTGACTGGCGATACGTACGCGCACTGTCCCAAGCGGTGGTAATCATTTCCGTCGCGCTTAAACCTGACGCTTGGATTTTTTCTTTTACCGCTTCAATATCGTAATCGGTTGAACCCGCTGGAATTGGATCTTGCCAAATTAATGCTTCAGTGGGTACTTCTGGGCCAATATACGTTGATGATGGTCCCATATCACGATGCAGTAACTTGAACCAAGCACGAGCGAACGCGTCAGATAAAAGCTCTGGGTTATTGTAAAAGCGCTCCGAAATCTTACGATATTCTGGATCTACTTTTAGTGCCATATCGGCATCCGTCATCATGGGGTTATATCGGATACTCGCATCTTCTACGTCTACTGGTTTGTTGGCTTCATCAATCGCAACCGGTTCCCATTGCCATGCGCCAGCAGGGCTTTT
>ASHK01000131.1 GCA_000695745.1 Vibrio madracius
TCATCACTAGACTGGGACTGGTCCTTATCCACGATGAGAATTCCTTTATTGTATTCATGTTCATGTGTTTGCGTTTTCCTTTCGACAACCCTAGATTAAATTGCTATAACCACGAAAATCAAGAAAATGCTCAGGAAGTGCTATGAACAACTTACAACTCGAAGCGGTGCTCAATGACAAGTTGTCGCCTCAACTGATTAAAGATTACAGCCCGAATGGATTACAAATTGAAGGCACAAGTGAGATCAAAAAGGTAGTAACAGGTGTCACGGCTTCACAGGCCCTCATTGATTATGCGGTTTCAGTTAATGCAGATGCGCTGCTGGTTCACCATGGCTATTTCTGGAAAGGCGAACCAGAACCTATTCGAGGAATGAAAGGTAAGCGTATCCGTACCCTTATTAAGAATGACCTCAATTTGTATGGCTATCATTTGCCTTTGGATATTCATCCTGAACTGGGTAACAATGCGCGATTAGCAGACTTGTTGGGTATTGAAGTGATTGACGGACTAGAAGGTCATCCTCAATCGGTTGCCATGTTTGGCAAATTGGCCAACCCGATGTCAGGTGAAGCTTTGGCCCAAAGAATTGCTCAAGTGCTAGCGAGAGAACCGCTTCATATCACACCAGATCAAGCAAACAAAATGATTGAGACCGTTGGTTGGTGTACAGGTGGTGGACAAGATTATATTGAGCTTGCCGCGTCAAAAGGCCTAGATGCATTCATCTCTGGTGAGATCTCAGAGCGTACGACTTATACTGCGCGCGAATTGAATATTCATTATTTTGCGGCGGGTCACCATGCGACAGAAAGGTATGGCATTAAGGCTCTCGGTGAATGGTTAGCATCGGAGCATGGTCTCGATGTTGTGTTCATCGACATTGATAATCCGGTATAAACAACAAATCCAATAAAAAGAGCAGCGTTAGCTGCTCTTTTGTTTCTAGATGTTGTGTTTGTTGTGATTATTCTGCTATTCACGCTCGTGAAGCGGTTTGAAATCACGCATCTCTTCACCAGTATAAAGCTGGCGAGGACGACCGATACGGTTACTCGGATCGCTGTGCATTTCATTCCAGTGAGCAATCCAACCAACGGTACGAGACATCGCGAAGATAACCGTAAACATAGAAACAGGAATACCAATCGCTTTTAGGATGATACCTGAGTAGAAATCTACGTTTGGATACAGTTTCTTCTCAACAAAGTACTCATCTGAAAGTGCGATACGCTCTAGCTCCATTGCTACATCGAGTAGCGGGTCTTTGATGTTTAGCTCTTTCAGTACTTCGTGACACGCTTCACGCATTACTGTGGCACGTGGGTCATAGTTTTTATAAACACGGTGACCGAAGCCCATTAGGCGGAATGGATCGTCTTTGTCTTTCGCACGCTCTATGAACTCAGGGATCTGGTCAACAGAACCGATTTCCTCAAGCATACGCAAACAGGCTTCGTTCGCACCGCCGTGAGCAGGCCCCCATAGAGACGCGATACCAGCTGCGATACACGCAAACGGGTTAGCACCCGATGAACCAGCAAGACGCACGGTCGAAGTCGAAGCGTTTTGTTCATGGTCTGCGTGTAGCGTGAAGATCTTATCCATTGCACGTGCAACGATAGGGTTCACTTCATATTCTTCACATGGGTTGGCAAACATCATGTGTAGGAAGTTTTCCGCATACGTTAGATCGTTACGAGGATAGATAAATGGTTGACCGATGGAGTACTTGTAACACATAGCTGCAAGTGTCGGCATTTTAGAAATCAAACGATACGCTGCGATTTCACGGTGAGTATCATTATTGATGTCTAAAGAGTCGTGGTAGAAGGCTGCAAGAGCACCAACAACACCACACATTACGGCCATAGGGTGAGCATCGCGACGGAAACCGTGGAAGAAACTCGCGATTTGTTCATGGACCATGGTGTGACGTGTAACGATTTGCTTAAAGCTCTCATATTCTTCTCGTGTAGGGGCTTCACCAACGAGAAGGATATAGCAAACTTCCAGGTAGTCTGCATTGTTAGCTAACTGATCGATTGGGAAGCCACGGTGCAGAAGTACACCTTTGCCGCCGTCGATGTAAGTGATTTGAGATTCACAAGATGCAGTGGCAAGAAAACCTGGGTCAAAAGTAAAGTAACCATTGGCCCCAAGTTTACGAACGTCAAGAACTTCCGGTCCGATTGAACCTTCCATAATTGGCAGTTCGATTGGCGCTTGACCTTCAACATGAAGGGTCGCTTTCTTATCCGCCATAACAATCTCCTTTTGTTTATTATTTAATCCGTCCAGGATGTTTGTGTGCCAATTTTTTACTTCTCTTCGTAGTTAAAGTCAATTTTTAAACGGTGATGTGTGCACTTGTTATGATTTTTTATAGAAAAATGGTTAAAAATCTGTTCTGTGTAGCATATTTTGTTACACCAATTGTATTAGAATGTTGCCAACCGTATAGTTGCGGTGAAATTGTTGGTCAAATCCTTATAAATTCTAGGGTACAAACCGAGGTGAGGTGGTTTTGAATCTTAGTGTGTTAACATTATCGTTACAATTATCTCTCTTGTAACACGAATTTATTGTTAACTTTATGTTAACTTTTGAGGCTTACGGACCAAAATTTATTCATAACAATAAATGGCTCAATGGAGCTGAGTGAGCAAGCCCGTGAAAGAAAGAAAGTCCAGACCTGTTAATTTAGATTTGCAGACAATTCGCTTTCCGATCACAGCAATCGCTTCCATCCTGCACCGTGTGTCGGGTGTGATTACGTTTGTGTCGATCGGTATACTTCTTTGGTTACTATCCAAATCACTCTCTTCTCCGATTGGTTTTGCAGAAGCCGCTGACATCGTCGATGGTTTCTTTGTGAAATTTGTCCTTTGGGGAATTTTGACGGCTTTGGCGTATCACATTGTTGGTGGTGTGCGTCATTTGATTATGGACCTAGGCTATTTTGAGGAGCTCGAGTCGGGCACCAAAAGCGCTAAGGTTGCCTTCATCGTGACAGGTGTTCTGTCGCTGCTAGCTGGAGTATTGGTATGGTAAACAACGTCTCAACATTTGGTCGTAATGGCGTTCACGATTTCTTATTGATTCGTGCTACCGCTATCATTATGACCCTTTATACGATTTATCTCGTGAGCTTCTGCGCGTTTGCAGGAGATATTTCTTACGTATCGTGGACCAATTTCTTTGGTGGTACTTTCACCAAAGTCTTCACTATGTTGGCGCTAGTTTCAGTGCTGATTCATGCGTGGATTGGTCTATGGCAAGTTCTTACAGACTACATCAAATGTGCCAAGCTTCGTGGTGCGCTGCAACTGACTTTCATCGCAGTGCTTCTTGGTTACTTCTTCTCTGGTTTCTTTATTCTGTGGGGTGCGTAAGTGTCTATTCCAGTTCGTGAGTTTGATGCCGTAGTTATCGGCGCTGGTGGTGCGGGCATGCGTGCTGCACTACAAATTTCAGAGCAAGGCCTATCGTGTGCATTGCTATCCAAAGTTTTTCCTACTCGTTCACATACAGTATCCGCTCAAGGTGGTATCACGGTTGCGCTAGGAAACTCTCATAAAGACAACTGGCAGTGGCATATGTATGACACTGTTAAAGGCTCTGACTACATTGGCGACCAAAACGCTATCGAGTATATGTGTAAAAATGGTCCTAAATCGGTTATTGAGTTAGAGAAAATGGGCCTACCTTTTTCTCGTTTTGAAGATGGTTCTATCTACCAACGTCCATTTGGCGGTCAGTCTAAAGAGTTTGGTGGCGAGCAGGCGGCGCGTACTGCAGCTGCGGCTGACCGTACCGGTCACGCTCTTCTTCATACCCTTTATCAACAAAATATCAAGCATAAGACGACGATCTTTTCAGAGTGGTACGCGCTTGATCTAGTAAAGAACCAAGACGGTGCGATTCTTGGTTGTACTGCGTTATGCATGGAAACGGGGGAGATTTGTTACTTCAAATCTAAAGCCACTATTCTAGCAACAGGCGGTGCAGTCGAATCTACGCATCCACTACCAATGCTCACATCAACACGGGGGATGGCGTGGGTATGGCGTTGCGTGCAGGCGTTCCTATGCAAGACATGGAAATGTGGCAGTTCCACCCAACGGGTATTGCTGGCGCTGGTGTCCTGGTAACAGAAGGCTGTCGTGGTGAAGGTGGTTATCTTCTTAATAAAGATGGTGAACGCTTCATGGAGCGTTATGCGCCAAACGCAAAAGACCTTGCAGGTCGTGACGTCGTTGCTCGTTCAATGATGATTGAAATTCGTGAGGGTCGCGGCTGTGATGGTCCATGGGGTCCACATATTAAACTGAAATTGGATCATCTAGGCAAAGACGTACTTGAGTCGCGCCTTCCAGGTATTTGTGAACTGTCTCGAACGTTTGCACACGTTGATCCAGTGAAAGAGCCAATCCCTGTTATTCCAACGTGTCACTACATGATGGGTGGTGTACCAACGCAAGTTTCTGGTCAAGCGATTAAACAGGATGCTTCTGGAAACGACCTTGAAGTACAAGGCCTATTTGCTTGTGGTGAAATTGCTTCGGTATCGGTTCATGGCGCTAACCGTCTTGGTGGTAACTCACTGCTTGACCTCGTGGTATTTGGTCGTGCGACGGGTCTTCATCTTGGTGAAACTTTGGCTGCGCAAACAGAAGCTCGTCCAGCGACGGAATCAGATATTGAAGAGTCACTGGCACGTACTATGCGCTGGGAAAACAGCACTTCAGGTGAAGACCCAGTTCAGATTCGTAAAGATCTACAAACTTGTATGCAAAACAGCTTCTCGGTATTCCGTGAAGGCGATGCAATGGCAACAGGTCTAGAAGAGCTAAAAGTGATTCGTGAGCGTCTGCAAAACGCACACCTTGCTGATAAGTCTTCAGAATTTAATACCCAACGCGTTGAGTGTTTAGAGCTTGATAACTTGATGGAAACGGCATTCTCTACAGCGGTTGCAGCGAACTATCGTACAGAAAGTCGGGGGGCACATGCTCGTTTTGACTACCCAGAGCGTGATGATGAGCAGTGGTTATGTCACTCTATCTACAATCCGGAAACTGAACAGATGACGAAGCGTGATGTGAATATGACGCCGGTTTATCGTGAAGCTTTCCCACCGAAAGCACGTACGTACTAGAGGGAGGACCAGACTATGAAACTTAATTTCTCTCTATACCGTTACAACCCGGATGTAGATAAAAAGCCTTATATGAAGGCATACACGCTCGACGTTGATGAAGGCTCGGACATGATGGTGTTGGATGCATTGATTCTTTTGAAAGAGCAAGATCCAACGATATCGTTCCGCCGTTCTTGTCGTGAAGGTGTTTGTGGCTCTGATGGCCTCAACATGAACGGCAAAAATGGCCTAGCTTGTATCACGCCACTGTCAGCTCTGGAAGGAAACGAGATTGTAATTCGTCCACTTCCTGGGCTACCAGTAGTTCGTGACTTGATTGTCGATATGACTCAGTTTTATGATAACTACGCGAAAGTTAAGCCGTTTCTTATTTCGATGTAATTTATCACCCTTCGCGTGAAAATCTGCAGATGCCAGAAGAACGAGCGCATTTGGATGGATTGTATGAATGTATTATGTGTGCATGTTGTACGACATCTTGTCCGTCATTCTGGTGGAATCCAGATAAGTTCATCGGACCGGCCGGTCTTCTTGCCGCGTACCGTTGGTTGATCGACAGCGTGATACTGCAACAGACGAACGCTTATCAAATCTTGACGATGCATTTAGCGTTTTCCGTTGTCATGGCATCATGAACTGTGTCAGTGTATGTCCTAAAGGATTAAACCCGACAAAAGCAATTGGCCACATCAAGTCAATGCTTGTGAACCGTTCGGTGTAACAAATAATAAAAATTGCCGGCTCGACCTTTAGGAAGAGCCGGCTTCTAATAGCTCGGCGTAGACCGAAGCATACGTGAAAACTACTACTGGTTAAGGGAAAATATGCACAATGGTGTGATGAAGGCATGGCTCGAGTCTTCACACTTGGCAGGCGCCAATGCAACGTACGTAGAAGATCTCTACGAACTGTATCTAAGTGATCCCGATCAGGTAAGTGAGGAGTGGAGACGTGTTTTTGAAGGGTTGCCTGTGCAACCTGACGATGTGGTTGAACAACCGCATTCACGTGTCCGTGATTACTTCCGACGACTCGCTCAAGAAACAAAGCATTCAAGTGTTCAAGTAAGTGACCCGAGGTCGATGCTAAACAAGTTAAAGTACTGCAGCTAATCAATGCTTACCGCTTCCGCGGTCACCAAGCTGCTCACCTAGATCCTTTGGGTCTATGGGAACGTCCAAACGTTGAAGAATTGGAACCCGCTTTCCATTCTCTGACGAAGGATGATCTGGATGAAACATTTAATGTTGGCTCTTTTGCTATTGGGCAAGAAAGCATGACATTGCGTGATCTCCACAAGGCGCTGCAAAAAACCTATTGTGGCTCCGTTGGTGCAGAATATATGCACATGACCAATACCGCACAAAAACGTTGGATCCAGCAGCGTTTAGAATCCGTAGTCGGTCAGCCCTCCTTTGATATTGAACATAAACACACTTTCCTTGAAGAACTGACGGCGGCAGAGGGTCTTGAGCGCTATTTAGGTGCCAAATTCCCAGGTGCGAAGCGTTTCTCTCTAGAAGGTGGTGATGCTCTGATTCCAATGACGAAAGAACTTATCCGCCATGCTGGTAGCAAGGGGATGCGCGAAGTTGTAATTGGTATGGCGCACCGTGGTCGTTTGAACATGCTGGTCAACGTCTTAGGTAAGAAGCCACAAGACCTATTTGATGAGTTTGCTGGTAAGCATGACGAAACATGGGGTACTGGTGATGTTAAGTACCACCAAGGTTTCTCAGCAGACTTTGCAACGCCAGGTGGAGATGTGCATTTAGCTCTAGCATTTAACCCATCTCACCTAGAAATCGTTAACCCAGTAGTTATTGGCTCAGTGCGTGCACGTCAAGATCGCTTAGGTGACCGTCATGGCAGTATGGTACTGCCGATTACTATTCACGGTGACTCTGCAATTGCCGGTCAGGGTGTCGTAGCTGAGACGTTTAACATGTCTCAAGCTCGTGGTTTTAAAGTAGGCGGCACCATTCGTATCGTTGTGAACAACCAAGTTGGTTTTACCACATCCAACCCTCGTGATACGCGTTCAACTATGTATTGTACCGATATCGCGAAGATGGTTCAGGCACCCATTTTCCATGTTAACTCTGATGATCCAGAAGCGGTTGCATTCGTTACCCAAATTGCACTCGATTTCCGCAATGAGTTTGGCAAAGACGTGGTGATTGATCTCGTGTGTTATCGCCGTCATGGTCACAATGAGCAGATGAGCCAAACGCGACTCAGCCTTTGATGTATCAGAAGATCAAAAAACATCCGACACCACGTAAGCTATATGCAGATGTTTTGATTGAGCGTGGAGAAAGTGACATTGAAACCGCTACGCAGATGATCAATGAATATCGTGACGCGCTAGACCGTGGTGAAGTCGTCTGTAAAGAGTGGCGTCCAATGGCACTTCACTCTGTTGACTGGTCACCTTATCTTGGTCGTGATTGGGATGAAGTATGGGCAAGTCAAGTAGAGCGTGATCGTCTGGTTGGTCTTGGATCAAAAACTTGGTCAATACCCAGACAGTCATAAGCTACAAAGCCGAGTCAACAAGCTTTACAACGATCGTGCTGCGATGATGAGTGGCGAGAAAATGATCGACTGGGGTATGGCTGAAACGCTGGCTTACGCAACCCTTCTAGACGATGGCAAACGCATTCGTATCTCTGGACA
>ASHK01000132.1 GCA_000695745.1 Vibrio madracius
ACAAACCGTTCAACATAGTATTGAAAGATACGTTTGTCGGGTCTTAGGTCAGTAAGCAGTCCGTAACGCATTTCACCTTTCCAACCTATGCGATTAGGGATGCGTGCGAAGAGAGGAATCAGGGCGGACTTTGCTGAATTGGGAAGGACAAATGCATGACTATAGCGAGCTGCTTTAAGCTCTCGCCCGATTTGCCAGCGACCTTTAAGATTAAACGAGCCATGACCGATAGGCATTTCTATTGTTTGATTGATCTCAGGCATTCGCTCTAAGATTGGACGACACCAAGCCGGAGCGAGGACATCAATGGTTGCCGTGGGATGCTTGTCTTTAATCGCCTTGTACAAACTTTGAGACATTACCATGTCTCCGACCCATGAGGGGCCTACTACTAATATTTTCATATAAATCAGCCGATAGTGTCTATTATCTGCTTGAGCTTTTGGTCAATATCATTCCAATCGAGCATATTGATATCTGGAATGTCGGTCTCAAGCGCTGTGCTTGTATAAGCGCGATCAGAATTAGGGTGCCATTGGTTAAAGTTATCGGGGTCGGGATTGTAAAGTGCCAGCTGAGGTTTATTTAAACCCGTTGCCATATGCACAATGGCAGTATCCACTGAGATGACGAACTCTGATCTCGCTACGAGACTTGCTACATCAAGAATAGAACGCGATACATCATAGTGTAATGCATCTAACTGATATTGCTTTATATATTCGTTTGTTAATGCGACTGTCTCTGGTGAGGAGATCAGAATGACGTTCAAATGTTTGTCGTGACGTTTAACCATGGTGACGAGGCGCTTGATGGATTCACCATTAAGCTTTCTCGAATTGCCACTACCATAGGCGTTGAGCACACAAAACGGTGTCGCAGAGTGCGCTGCTATGTATGAGTCCGCCGTTGCAATAGAGTGTTGGTCTTGTGGAATTACGTAACGTCGAGCGTGCGCTGTTATACCGATTTCTTCTAATAGATAGGCAAAGCGTTCTGCGAAATGCATCGAACGAGTTTTCTCACCAAGTTTGATATCAACGATTTTCAAAGAGTCTTTAAGGCCTGCAATATGTTTAGCTCGACACTGACTTAAAAAGAACAAATCCTTCATCTTAGGATTAAGGCTTAGCGAGACGAGTAAGTCACAATCACCTATTTGTCGGCAAGCGTTTGTGATATCGCGGTACTTAGGTCTTTTTTTAAGCTCGATAACTTCATCTGCCCCCCAATAATCCAAGAATAGGGGGCGCATTGCGCTTGTTGTCACAACGGTTACTTTGATAGCAGGATTAAATGCCTTAATGTCTTTAGCGACGAAAGAGGAAACAAAAGAGTCACCAAGTTTGGCATCCACTCTCAAGATCACAACATGTTGTATCGATTTTGGATCAAGCGAGTTTGTTGAACGAGCTTTATCGAACAAAGCAATGCCCAACTTTTGGCGTATTTGATCCCGCAAAAGCTGCAGTCTTGAAATAAGTTGTCTCATTGATCAGTTCTTCACTTTTCTAAATAGGTAATTGCCACGAACCTTGCGCCATAATCCAAAGACATCGGTTTTCGGGAAAATCGCAATACGTCGTATTTGGTAACGATCTTTATGGAACAGAAGTGGACCAGAATTCGTTGCAACCGCGTATTGGTAACCAGCATCTTGGGCGATGTCTTTAGAAGCTTGGTTATGTTCACCAAATGGATAAGCAAACGAGGTTAATGGTTTGCCTAATATTTGCTCCAATGTTTTTTTATTCTCGACAATCTCATAACGTTGTTGTTCGTCGGTCAGAGTGTCAAGTTTAGGGTGAGTTAACGTATGCCCACCAATTTCGATGTTGCCTGATTGCGCCAGTTGTTGGACTTGCTCCGCGTTCATCAAGGGTACTGACTTTTCCGGGTTACTAGGGTTTTCGACATCCCAGCGATTAAACGTTTCACCCGTCACCACATAAACCACGGCTTTAAAATTGTACTTTTGTAAAACGGGAAGCATTAGCTCTAAGTTATCAACATAGCCATCGTCGACCGTCAGCATAATGTAACGTTTACCTGCTTCGAGCCTGCGAATTAAACGTCCATCCTGAAGATCCTCAAAGGTTAACGTTTCGAATCCCATTTTGTTTAACAAGGCCATATGTTTATCAAACATATCGATATGCAAATAGGTACCGTGAACGCCTTTTCCACTGTCATCGCTAATAAAACGGTGATACATGATGACTGGCATCTCACGCCTTAGAGTTGTGACATAGACATCCTGATAAATGTCCTCAATCTGATCAACAATCGTCGACAACGTATAGTGCTCACGTATGGTGTCGCTGGTGGTTGCTGAACAGTGTGCAGAGGCAAGACCTTGCTCAACAAGAGCAGGAATCGAGTTAAAGTCGATATCGAGGTCTTTTGGTCCTATATCACCAAAGTTAGTCGCCATTGCTTCAGTAATATTTTCTTCGTTTAACGATACCAATACATTTTG
>ASHK01000133.1 GCA_000695745.1 Vibrio madracius
GGCATATGCACAGCGCGTAAATGAGAATTGGGTGTTAGGGGCTTCATTACATGGTGATGGTGGTCTTGGGATGGATTACGGAGACGGATTGATCGGCGGTGGTATCGTTAACTCGATTTCACAACAAGCGCTCAATCTTCAACTCGTGGCGGGGTATCAAGCGAATGAGAAATTGTCGTTGGGTGGTGGCCTTGTTGTGCAGCATCTAATGACTGCCATTGAAGCCGGTACGTCTGCCGATAATGTTGATGCGTCAGGAAATTCGACTGCGGCTAGTTTTATGCTTTCAGCCATGTATGACTTGTCTGAGTCAACCTATTTGTCTGCGAATTATAAGCATCGAGTAAAACATGACTCAGCGGACATCGATATTGCCATTAATGGCAATGACCTTCAGCCGATAGAACAAAATCTATCTTGGCCATCTCGCTTAGATTTTGGTTTGCAGCATAGGATTTCGGAACAGCTCACCTTTAAAGCGATGACAGGCGTGGAGTTTTGGTCGGATTTTGATGAGGCTGCAAATGACGTTTATACCTTGGGTACAGCGTTAGCTTATTCTGAAAAGGATTGGACCTATCAGGCCGGCGTTCGCTATGACTCTAAAATGTATAACACTGATAGGATGACGCCAGCGCTTCCTATTGGAACAAACTGGTCGTTAGGTCTTGGGGCAGAAAAAGAGCGAGCAAACGGACATCGCATCGGTATCGCATACCAATATCGTAATTTAGGCACTCAAGACGTGAACTACCATATCGATGGGCATTCGTATTTTTCAGGCAGTGTTGATACTAATCGTATCCACGTTCTAAGCATCAGCTACGCGTACTAATTTCGCTGTTCATTGACAACTGGCCTCTCACTGTGGTGAGGGGCATTGTTATTTAAAAAAGATACGACTATGAAAATACACCCTTTACTCTCCTTGGCGGCGAAAATGGTTGGTGGCTTGGTAGTTATGAGCTCACTGGGGACGACGGGCGCCTTAGCTCAAGAAAAACACCACGAAGATCCAACCAAAATCGTTACCAAAGTTGGGGCGGGTTACTCAGACTCCGCGTTTGTCTCTGGGTCTATCGGGCTAGATGAAGCGAGAATGATCAACGCTCGATACAATGAAACTGGAGAGTGGCGTTTAGGCGGCTCATGGTTATTTGATTTGGGCATCGTAAACTTCAACTTTAGCCGCACTGATTATGAAAATGATAGCTATCGCAACAACTACAGTATTGGTACCTATATCCCTCTAAGTTACTTTGACATTTCTCCAGTCAGGATGGATGTCTTATTTCCCATGGCGGCTACAGCTACAACGATGGAAAAAATGGCAATGCTTCAGAAGAGGTGGATAACGAATACGTACTGATGCGTAGCCAAAGCCACGGTGGTTATTTAGGCATGTTTGGTATTCGTCCCATCGATGATTCGGATTGGAGCGTGCTCGGGTTCGCTGGTGGCTCGCTCGGTTCAGATAATTACCGCGGTTACTGGGGCGGACTTGGCCTTAGCTATAAGATAAACAAAAATGCATCGTTTAACTTCTTTGGAATGCTCTCGGAGGACGACTACGGGACCAATAATAAACTGGCAGGTCGGTGAGTTATGAATTTTAATGAAGTAAGGCGTTAAATCAGCGAAATTAAAAAACGGCGGCTATCTTAGATAGCCGCCGCGTCGTTTACTCCTCAATAAACTTGTGCTTTATCTGACTCTCTCTTTCCTGCGGTTTAAACTGATTAAACCTAGGTAAGAACTTGTCCCAGTCAATCACATGACTGTTGATTTCTGGCCATCGATACAAGCATGTTTACGAATCAGTTTTCCGTCTTCCATCACTGGGACCATACACGCACCGCACATACCGGTAGCGTCTACCATGATAGAGTTAAGACTTGCCACGCACTCCACCTTATAGTCTAAGGTTAAGTCGCTGACTGCTCTCATCATGAGTGGCGGACCTATGGTAATGACTTCAGCGATTGGCTCACCTTGTCCAGCTTGATGCTCATCTAAGCGATCTTTAAGAGGGGTAGTGACAAACCCTTCCACACCAAAGCTTCCGTCATTACTGGTATAGATCACTTCCAGTAAATCAGGTAGAGTGCTTGGAGTGTTTCGACTTTGTCACCTGGATCAGTCCAGAACGCTTGAGGTGCACCTCTAAAACCGGAAATCAAAGTGACTTTGTTACCAATTTCGAGATGTGCGCGCATTATAGGGTGAACAGCTGGAAGACCCACACCACCTGCGGTGAAATAGACTCTATGGTTATCTTGGTGCAAGACCACTTTACTGGCCTGACCTAGCGGCCCTGCAATGGCCTCAAACGCATCGCCTTCTTGCATCTGATTGATCAGTTTAGAGCTGCTTCCCAGACCTTGAATCACCAATTCAATCGTCCCTTTTTCGGCGTCCCAATCAGCGAGTGTTAGCGGAATGAGTTCACCTTTTTCATCGGCAAGAACTCGCACAAACTGACCGGGTTTTGCTGAGCGGGCGATAAGTGGGGCAGTAATGGTAAATTCGACAATTTCGTCGGTAAGTTGACGACGTTTGACGATTTTAGCTGGCATTTGTCCAAGCTCGGTATAACTACTGGCTTGTGCAACTAAGCCTTCGACTTCTTTAAGGTTGAAATCCAGTGTGCTCATGATCTCACGAGCCGCCGCTTGTCCATCACCTGCTGCCTTGATAGCGGTTGACCCGCCACGAGTCGCATCACCACCACTATAAACAACCGGCAAGAGAGGTTTCTTGCGAGCCTTTATTCAGCAGCAAGGTGCCCCATTTGGAGGTGTTAAGATCTGGGTTGGCGTCTTTCATGATAGGGTTAGAGCTATTACCTAGAGCCATGATAGCGAAATCGACCTTCATGAGTTCGACTTCCCCGGTGGACTGCGGGCTGCGTCGACCTGAGGCATCGGGTTCACCGAGTGCCATGATGTCTAAATCGGCCGTTGCCAAGACATGGTTTTTATCTCCATTAAACTGGCAAGTGACCGCAGCTCTTTAAGGACAATACCTTCTTCGAGTGCGTGATGAAGCTCTTCGACACGAGCTGGCATCTCTTGCTGGGTTCTTCGATACACGATGGTGACATTCGCACCGAGACGACAGGCGGTTCGCGCGGCGTCCATTGCGGTGTTGCCGCCACCGATAATCATGACTTCTTTACCTGCCATTTCTGGCATAGGAGTTTCATAGTCAGGTAGGTTGGCGTGCATCAGGTTAACGCGAGTTAAGAACTCATTTGCCGACATGATGTTCAGTAAGTGCTCTCCTGGAATATTCATAAAGCGTGGTAACCCCGCTCCAGTTCCGACAAACACTCTTACAAACCCTGCCCGTTTTAGATCAGCCAGAGTGGCCGTTTTACCGACAATGTAGTTAGTGACAAAGCGGCCTCCGAGCGCTTTGATTTTTTCAACTACGTCATCCACCAATTGATTGGGTAAACGGAACTCAGGGATTCCGTAGCGCAGTACTCCGCCTAGGACGTGGAATGCTTCAAATACCGTCACGGGATACCCCGCTTTCGCTAATAGGTAAGCATTGATTAACCCTGAGGTCCGGATCGACAATAGCAACGGGTGGTTTGGTTGCGGCAACCCAAGGTTACACGCTACAGGTTTCGGAGGTTCGCCATTAGATAGCTCACGCTCGCGCTGTGGCAGGAACCACTCCAATTGACCAATCTCAATGGGCCGGTCGTTGTGAGTACATACACCTTGACATTGAAGTTCTTGTGGGCAGACTCTACCTGTCACATTTGGCAGAGGATTGGCGTCGCGTATCAACTCAAACGCTGCTTTGAAACGACCTTCGCCCATCAAGTTCAATACTTCAGGAATGTGGATCTTAACCGGACAACCACCGTCAGCTTCCTCTTTCGGATTACCGTCACGGTCGCACATTGGGACACCGACTTCACAAGGTTTGTCTTCGCACTGCTTATCACGAAGCACTTCAAGCCACACAAACAGCTCCACTTCGCGCAGTGAGTAACCTAGTCCCATGTAGCCAAGATAGCCTTGGCTCACGAGGTCGAAGTCTTTGCGGCGCTCTTCCGCTGGGCGAACATAAGGAGGAATGTTATTGCTGCCCGGCCAACCTTCAGACAATCCTTTGAACATGGGATAACGCTCTGATAGGTGGAGATCTAAGCCTTTAACGAACGCACGCTTCTGTTTCAATGGAATGCGCCAGAGATAACGTTGCAATGCGGTACTAAGATCGTTGCCAACTAGCAACAGATCCCAGAGCTTGCGAGTAAACGCTGCTGATAAATTTCCGCGTTTTAGCGTCTCTTGAATCAGCTGTTGACTCTCTTCAATGATCATCTGCTGAAAGCGCTGTGGATTTTGGTCCATGCGCTTTAGCATTAGCTCCCGTTGAGACGGAGTGAGTAAAGCGACCATAACTACACCTCCACTGAAGCAGGAGCGTTAAAGTGAATGATTTCCGCATCACATTCATCAGCGATTCGAGCGGCACGTTTGACCAACTCATCTGTGAGTGTCACCTTCGCTAAGGAGCCCGGTATGACTTGGCTTATCACTTTCGCTTGACCATTCTCGACCACAGTGGTTTTCTCAAACAACTCGCTCAACTGCTGGTAGCAGGTTTTGCAATCGGTACACTGACATTTGTCCTCTTCATTGATGGCAACAAGAGGCTGCGAAGTTTGCCCTTCGACTTTTGCAGGTACATCATTGGTATCGATCTGGTCACTGGAATGCTGCTGGTAGGTGTGGCTACCATTGCCAGTTCGGCAAGACCATTAGCGATGGACTCAATGGTTTGTTCATTGTTGTCCAAGGCTTGTTGATAACGCAGTTTCCACTCTTCGATTTGTTGCTGATAGCCCTGCTCGATCTGTGCAATGTGCTGCCCACTTAATGTTTGCAACATATGCCAGTTGCGAAGGCGTTCCTCACTCAGAGCCACCAAAGACGGTGAAACAGAGAGCTGCACCAGATGCTGCTGTTTGTCGGTTGACCAAATAAACGGAACTTTACCAGCACGCTCTTGAGCGCTTAAGTTGAGATAATCAGCAAGCTCTACGGCGTTGTCGTTGTCGCTAACTAACGCAAAGTGCTTCTTGAATCGACCCTCATACAATGCAAAGTCTGCGGCGGTGAACGGCACCTGTTTGAGCTGAGTCATTCCATCGTTATCTAAGTAGCTGATGGTATGCGTTGCCCAATCCTGATCCAGTTCAGGGTTGCCTTCAATAGAGAAGCGCTCAGCTAAGGTTTCACCTTTACGTGGGTCGTGAACAAAGACTGGACTCATGCGGCTTTCTACGGCCAAACGAGAATGTCGGGTGCTGGCATCGTCGGCAATACCGTGTTCACCCATACAAGGGGTATAAACGTCAAACAGTGCTGGCGCATCTTGATAATTCAAGTACTCCATCAAGTTGGACATAAAGTGACCTTGTAATGCAGTAGAGGTTTGTACCACCATGACCTTCGGATGGAAAGTAGCAATAATACCCAGCTCTTTACGTGCTTCTTCTTTACCGCTATGAGCGCTGCCGAAGCGGCTTAGGTCTGAGTCTTGAGCGGTGAAACTTGCTGTGGATGCTTGTCCTCCGGTGTTGGAGTAGCTGCCGGTATTCAACACAAAGACTTTAATTGGTGTGCTGGTGGTTAACAGTCTGGATAGCGCACCAAAACCAATGTCATAAGTCGCACCATCACCACCGATGCTGAACACCGTTGGCATCAGTGCCAGTTCTTGATCTGATAACTGGCTCCATTCGAGATAACGAAGCTGACGATCGTGAATCTGTTCATCGTACATGTCTTCTAACTCAAGTTTTGCTGTGCGCAGAGCTTTGAACTGGTCAAGCTGATTGGCGGCTTCACCTTCAAATAAGCCTTTTGCAACCGCTGGTGTGTCTTGGAATAAGCTGTTAACCCAAGGGTCGTTATAAGGGTTAGCAGGGAAAGTCGAGGCATACACGCTGCTACACCCTGTAGCATTAGCAATTAGTGCGTCCGATGGACCGTTACCCGTTGGGCCATGCTCAAAATAGAACAGGCGTTTTTCTAGCGTTTCAATGGTGCGAATCAGGCGTTGAGTTCGGCTATTTTCGCTCTCTTGAGCAACGACAAGATCTAACTTGTCTTCAAGCTGCTCAATCATCGATTCAAGAGCCTGAATATGAGCTTGATAGCGCTGTTGCTGCAATGCGCGGTTAATAGAGGTGACCAGTCTTAAAGCCGTGACTTCACCACAACCGCGACAGGCACCGTGTCCTGAGCTCATGGCATAGTAGTTACGGCGATCGAGCAGTAAACGCTTAGATTCAGAGGCATCTTTAACACCCGGTTCGACAAAGCGAGCTGGTGTGTTTGGCATGTTTGCTAGTGTGTTGAATAGCCCATGCATTTGCTGGTTCAATTCAGTGGTTTGACGAACTTTTTCAAGCGCTTTAGGGCCGCAAACATCGACGCATTCCATACAACCGCTACATTTACTTGGGTCGATAGCGACTGAGAACAAACCGCCACTTCCTGGGACCGCTTTTTCCATCGCATCAAAGAAAGGCTTGGTGCGGCTCATCGGTAGCGATTCTAAAGCCACACACAGCGCCGCCATTTGTAGGGCGATAGGCTCCTCAAAGGTCATGGAATCGACCACTTTTGATACTACTTGGTAGAGTGGTTGAGACTCGCCTTTTGCTGAGTTGCGATAGTGGTGGCGTACTGCATCCAAAATCGGTGGCATTTTCGCTTTCAAGCTGTCGCGTTGTACTGGTGGAATATTCAGTTTATCTATCGCCATATAGGCGATGTCGTGCAGTTCGTGCACGGCGTTGGGAATAGCACCATCTGGACAGGCGATAGTACATTCCATACAGCCGGTACATTTGTCGGCATCAAATTTAGGGACGTTAAGTCTAAATAGGCCTTTATCTTTAGTAATGGCACTGGCAGGAGGGAGGAACATACCAGAACCTGGAATCACGGGCGCTTCACCAATGGAGCCATCTACGTAGCGTTTGCCTGCGATATTATTGAAATATGAAGGGTCAAACAATCCACAGCTGGCTTGCGCTGGTTTTTGGGTTTCGGTTTTCAGTAGTGTTTCATTGCTCTCAACACGGTCACTAAATTCGCTGTAATTGACATGGTGCGTAGCGTGCATGCCTTCGCGAATTACCGCCATGTTACTGGCGACGACTTTCTCACCTTTTGAACCAAATTTCTTAGCGATTTGTTGGGTAATACGCTCTAGCATCGCTGATTCATCAGCACCTTGCGTGACTTGTTTCGCATGTCCGCACAATGCACCGATAAAGGCGATACCCATCATACGGATTTCTAGGTCAGCAGACGGTGCATGCTCACGAGCGACTTTGAACGCATCAACGATGTAGAAGTTGATGTTGTTGTCGCGAATAAACTGACGAGCGCTCGCAGGGATCTCTTGCCAAACTTGTTTCGGTTCATGATGGGTTTGCAAAATGAACGTGCCGTTTTTACTTAGCCCTGCTAGTGGGTTGGTGTGCATGAACACTTTATGGTCAGGAGAGAGGACGACTTCCACTTGCTGCAATTCGGCGTTAGTAATCTTAATAGGCTCTGGGGAGAGCGTAATAAAGAAGTTGGTTGGTGCACCACTTTTCTCGGAGCCATATTTCGGCATAGATTTGGAGTGCAAGCCTAATGCACCAGAGAGAATATCGGTCAGTAGCTTACCTGTCGCGATGGTGCCGTATCCACCAACAGAGTGGAAGCGTACACGCATTGCTGATTCTGGGAGTAGGTTAGGGTTCTCGCCAGTTTCTAAAGCCATCAATTCGGTATCTGGATAAGCAGAGCGCAATCTATCTTGGATCTGTTTAAGTTCGCCAGTTGCTTGTTTATCGAAGAACTGGCTGCCTAAATAGAAGAACGGTTTAATGTTCTCTGAACGCATGTTATCAAAGGCAGCAATCAAGTGTTTCGGTTGCAGGTCGTGACCACCAAGTCCAAAGATACCCGTGTTGATCATCGGTATATGCGTCAGCGCCTTGATGCCTTTATGTCTTGGGTAGTGAGCGTTTTCTTGCGCTTTAAATAGCGCTCTAGAGATGCGCGCAGTCAAACGAGTTTCGTCGCAGCGTTCTAATACGGTGACGGCGGTTTTGCCCGCTAATTTCTCAACGATTTGCGCTTCTGGGAATGGGTGCAACTGTTTAATGGAGATGACACCGACTTTTTGACCTTGTTCTCTAAGATGCAAAGCGACAGCTTCGGCGTCATCGGTGACAGAACCCAAACCGACAATGACATAGTCTGCATCGTCACACAGATAATCCATGACAGGGTGGTAGATGCGGCCAGTTAATTCGCCATATTCATGCATGGCTTGCTCGATAAACTGCGGAACATCGCTTAGGAAGTGGCTGCGATGGTCAACAATCCCCGCCTGATAATCTGGTTGGTTTTGTACACCGCCAGTCAAACCAGGGTTATGCGGATCCATGAGTGCCGGCACACGTTGACGGGTATCTTTTTCATAAGCATTACGCCAAGCACGTTGCCATTTTTTCAGTAACGCTTCAGGTAGGTAAGCGTGGGTAGATTCTATCCATTCACCTTGCGTGTCTTTTTCTATCGCTGCTTCATTGGCGGCGATATAGCCTCTTAAATCGGCTAATTTCTCTGGCCAGAACTGGTCTTGATATTTATCGATAATTGA
>ASHK01000134.1 GCA_000695745.1 Vibrio madracius
AATTTTAAAGCACCTTGGCTATTTCTTAGATTCGTTGGTGGTTCACTGTTTGTATTTGGTTTAGTTCTAATGACGGTAAACCTGTATAAAACCGTCACCATGCCTAGCACCTTGATTGCAAAGGAGGCGTAGTATGAGTGCAGATTTTACCAAGTCGGTGTTCATTTTAATTGTTTCCACTGTTGTAGTCGCATCATTTTCGGTTTTGGTGTGGGTTCTTCCTAATATCCTGCGAACACCGGAACTAATTGACAGCAGTAAAGCAATACCATTGACCGCGTTACAAGTAGCAGGCCGTGATGTTTACATTAGTGAGGGTTGCCATGTTTGTCATACGCAAATGGTGAGACCTATTGAACCTGAAGTGAAGCGCTATGGCAGAGCTAGCCAAGAACCGGACGATATCTATGAGTTTCCCTTTTTGTGGGGTTCTAAGCGTACCGGGCCTGACCTTACTAATCTTGGTCGGAAATATTCGGATCAATGGCATTTAATCCATCTTATCAACCCACGCGATGTTGTCCCTACCTCCATCATGCCTGCCTATCCATGGCTGTTTGAGCAAGTGCTTACTGGTGATGATATCACTGAGAAGATGGTAACGTTGCGCTTCTTGGGTGTGCCTTACAGTGATGATGAAATTGCTAATGCCCGATTGCAAGTGCGAGGTAAAACGAAAGGTGAAGCATTGATCCATTACCTGCAAAGCTTAGGAGTAGATACAGCAGAGGAGGTCGGACAATGAATCACTTTTGGAGTGTTTGGGCTGCTGTGGGCACGATAGTCTTTTTCGTCTTGATGGTGCTCATTGTTGTTAAATACTGGCGCAGCAACCACAAAGCGGATAAAGATCGAGTGTTAGATACATTTGATGGGATAGACGAAAACGATGGTCCGCCACCGAAGCTGTTATTTGTTTCTTATTTTATCGCTTTTGCTATCTCCTTCGGCTATTTGATCTTATATCCGGGTGTCGGCAGTTGGAAAGGCTTAATGGGGTATGATCAAGCTAATGATAAATTGAGTAGTCCAACTACAACGCTTGAGCAGGAATTTACAGGGCTTACTGATGACTCGTTACTGGCACTGGCTGCCGAACCGGCGATTGTGAATTCTGGAAGAATACTGTTCCAAACACACTGCGCAGCCTGCCATCGAGACAATGCTCAAGGTGCCAAACATTTTCCAAATCTAATCGACAATGAGTGGCTGTATGGGGGCTCGGATGAGGCAATTATCCATTCGATTGAATTGGGTAGAAACGGAGCTATGCCTGGTTGGGTCGATGTGTTGAGACCGGATGAAATTTCCAAAATCTCTTATTATCTCGCCTCTCTTAATCAGCGACATACTGACGTTCCAGAAATAAAGGTACAGTTGGGCAAAGAGCTGTTTATCAAGAATTGTGCGTCTTGCCATGGCGATGGTAGTGTACCCAATATAGAGACGGGCGTCCCTGACTTGGCAGACAACATTTGGTTGCACGGCGGCAGTATTGAGGAGATCCAACATACGATAAGAGCCGGCCTCAACAACGTTATGCCAGCCTTTGGGCAGCAGTTAACTAAAGATGAAATTCTGGCCATTGGTGCTTACATAACCAAAGCACGAATAGACAACAACTCTCGGCTTGCTAGGCTTGATGCAGCCTCTGTAGAGCGAGGAGAATACCTTGCCATGCCGGCGATTGTGTCGCTTGCCACAGTGCAGAGGGTGGAGAACCATTTGCGGGCGGTTTACCGTTTGTCACTCCTTTTGGCACTCTTTATTCTACGAATATCACGCCCCATGTGACGGAGGGAATCGGAAGTTATGATTATGAGGATTTCCGCGCAGCCTTAGTGGATGGCAAAGGGAAGCAAGGCTATTTGTATCCAGCGATGCCTTTTACTTCTTATCAGTATGTTAATGAGCAAGACATGCGAGACTTGTGGGAATATATGCAGTC
>ASHK01000135.1 GCA_000695745.1 Vibrio madracius
GAAGCGTTAGGTTATCGAGCGATGGATCGATTATTAAAGCAGTTGACGGCGCAAGCGGTTTAGAGGCAATAGAGGAATCCGTGGCGTTATCGCCCGAAAGAGAGATAAAAGACAACGAATCAACATTCCACAAACAAAGATATTCATAAGCCCAAAATGCGCCATACTTTTCGTCAACACGATGAGTCTGAGCGAAAAAATGGCTTAGCAAACTACGTTGCCAAGCCATGTATAAGGGAATGGATGTGCTTGGAGCTTATTAGAATTTCCAGCTTAGGCCGACGGCGGTGATCCAATCTTTCTCATCGTAGAAGTCGATGTTGGAATCGCTATTAGCGGCACCAGCAAAAGCAACCAGTGATACGTCATTGGAATAGAAAATTCCTGGATATTCATAGGCTAGAAAAGCTTTCCATTCATCATCTTTACGGGTTTGGTCAAAGAGAGGGTTTGATGCATCGTAATCACGTTTCAAATAGCCCAAGGTTAGTGCCAGTTTATGGTTGCCAAACGACATAAATGATGACAATTCAGCGCCATAGGTATTGTGTTTCATGGCATTGCCATCAGCATCCTGCTGGGTATAAATCAGGGCGGGATAAAGCAATACTTGCTGGTTTACGGGTAGCATCATTTTGAACTTGCCGTAGAGGATATCGGCGTTACGATTGAGTAGTTGCACCTCCTGTGGCGACAAGATTGGAACCCCCGTACCAGAGCGTTCTTCATCCAGTTCGCGTTTACCGTAAGCAAGGTCCAAGCTGAATAATGATCCGGCAATGTTGTCTATTTGGAGACGATAAGCGTTGCCTTTTTCTTTCGTTGTTTGGCGAGCATCCATGGTGTAAGGGTCTTGCCAGACTTTGCCTTCTAAAATAGTTGGCAAGAAAGAAATACTGACTTTGGTTCTATCACTAAAGAGATGCTTGTAACCTGCTTCAAGTGCGACGGTACCAACGGCAATGTCAGCGCGTGATGTACCTAAAAACAATTGATGAGTGGACTGCGAGCCAAATGTGTATTGAAGACTACCTAAGGGTAGCACCAATGCGCCGCTATCTTCTTGTTGACCGCCGGTGTATTTACGAAACTCATCGTCAGTGTTAGTAAGATTTGATGTTTTACTTGCGTAAGCCGCATTCAATGCAATTTCACCACTAAAGCCGTTGCTTTCACCTAGTTTAGCCACTGCACTCTGTGAGATAAGACCAAGCGACACTGCCAAGACACTCCATGTCGTTTTCATAACGGATCCTCATCATATTCTGATTATTTTGGTCGAGAATGTAATTATATGTTTATGCTATGTTATTAGTTCAGAATAAGCTTGTTTTCTATGAGTTACAACACAAATCAGACCAATGATAAAACCATTGCAACAGATGGTCTGGCTTGTACAATTAACCGCCATAAAAATGTCACAAACGAATCATAGATAGTTGGTTATGCTTGGATACCTACTTTTTATTATTAGTGCCACTCTGGTAATTATTAATACCGCATTTTGTTCTATTCCTATCCTTGGGTTTGGCCTCTTGAAGTTTCTGCTGCCCATAAAACCGTTACAGCGGCTGTGCACGTCTTTAGCGAACCGATTTATGTGGTTGTGGGCGACGAGTAACCACGGAATTATTCATCTGGTAAACCGTAAATTACAATGGCAAGTAGAAGGGGTAGATTCTCTCAATAAGGACGGTTGGTATTTGATGATCAGCAACCATTTGAGTTGGACTGACATTGTGGTGCTGTGCAGTGTTTTTAAAGATACTATTCCAATGCCAAAGTTCTTTTTAAAGCAGCAACTATTGTATGTTCCGTTTCTTGGTATGGCGTGTTGGGCTTTAGATATGCCATTTATGAAGCGTTACTCACGCGAGTACTTAATTCGGCATCCAGAAAAGCGCGGACAAGACTTAGCGACGACAAGACGCTCTTGCGCCAAATTCAAAGATACCCCGACAACGGTCGTTAACTATGTGGAGGGGACTCGTTTTACGGCTGAAAAGCAAGCCCGAAGCCGTGCAGGGTATGAGTATCTACTTCAGCCAAAATCGGGTGGTATTGCTTATACGTTGGCGGCGATGGGAGATCAGTTCGAGACCATTATTGACGTGACCCTTGCTTACCCAGACAACACGGACCAACCTTTCAAAGACGCGTTAATGGGGAAAATGAACCGGATCGTTGTAAAAGTGAGGGTGTTACCTGTCGATGAGCAGGTACTGGGAGATTACTTTAACGATAAACGTTATAAGCGGGACTTCCAAAAATGGTTAGGCGATGTCTGGCGGCAGAAAGACCAAACGTTGAAAGATATTCATACCAAATAAAAAAAACGAGCGATATTCGCTCGTTTTTTAACTCAATCGAGACTACTTCTTCAGTAAGAAGTTCACTAGCTCAAAGTACTCATCCAGAGACTGAATGCCACCAGCTTCGACTAGGTACTTGTTGTTGACGATAACCGCAGGAACGCCGGATAGTCCGCTATCTTTAAACTGTTTATCAAAACGACGTACCATAGAATCTACAGCAAAGCCGTTAAATGCGGCATCAAACTTCTTCGCGTCCACGCCTTCATCTAAGAAGATTTGACGCAGTTCTTCATCATTGCGAGGCGGTTTGTTCATGTTATGAATGCGGTTAAACATAACAGGCACCATCTTGTCTTCAATCTTTAACGCCACCATCGTTGCGTAAGCTTTACTCATTGAAAGGCCCATATTGCCGCCCATAAACGAAACGTGGTTCTTTTGGAACTTAGCATCGGCAGGAATATTTTTCTTAAGCTGAGCAATGATAGGCTCGAAACTGTTGCAGTGTGGGCAGTAGAAAGAAAAATACTCAGTAACGATAGGTTTAGAAGACTTTTCTAAATCGAGGACTTTGTAATGTGTACCTTCTTGAAATTGTGCTGCACTTACTCCCAGGCTGACTAGAAGCGTCGCAAATAATGCGATGATTTTTTTCATTATTTTCTCCATGTGTAAAACAAATCCTTAACAGGAATGGGAATAGTTTGTCACCACTGCGGTTGTAATGAAAGTGGCTTTTCATTCAGCGCGGCTATCTGCTCTTTAAAACCTAGCACTTGTCCTTCCCAATATTTGGCATCATTGAACCAAGGAAAGGCCTGTGGAAAGGCCGGATCATGCCAGCGTTTCGCTAGCCAAGCCATGTAGTGCACCATACGTAGACCGCGTAAAGGCTCAATTAGTTTCAATTGATCGTTCGCTAGGTCACTAAATTCTTGATATCCCTCTAACAGAATATCAAGTTGCATCATCTTGTCTTGGCGATCACCATTGAGCAACATCCATAGATCTTGAATTGCAGGCCCATTACGAGCATCGTCTAGATCGACAAACATAGGGCCGTCACGCCAAAGTATGTTGCCTGGGTGGCAGTCACCATGTAGACGAATGGTTTCACTAGGTTGCCAATGCGCTTCAATTTGCGAGATCAATAAATCTAAATCACTAAAAAAAGCATTTTCTAAATGCGCAGGGATGAATGTGGACGACTGTAACAGTTTTCTTGGTTGATACACGTACTCTTCCAGACCAATCGTTGGGCGGTGAATAAAGTTCTTCTTTGCACCAACTTGGTGGATGCGGCCCATAAATCGTCCGACCCATTCTAGTTGCTCTAAGTTATCGACCTCAAACTGGCGGCCACCTTCGCTATTGAACAAAGTAAATAGATAACCTTGATACTCATGAATGGTCTCTCCGTTAATCGATAGCGGTGCCGCAATCGGCACGTCGTTTTCGACCAACTCATTGGAAAAATCGTGCTCTTCTTGGATCTGTTCACGGCTCCAACGTTGTGGTCTATAAAACTTGACCACAAAGCGCTTTTTATCTTCGTCAGTGAATTGGTAAACGCGGTTTTCGTAGCTGTTAAGCGCAAGCAAACCTGACTCAGCTCGAACACCTATGCTTTCTAAGGCATACCACATGAAATCGGGAGTGAGAGCATCAAAGTTAAAAGCTTTATCTGTCATGTATAAAATAAAAGGACTCATTACTGAGCCCTTTTCCTGTAATAGGTAGCTAACGCATCGGTTAGAGCTTCTTAATAAATCGACTCTCTACTTCTGTTGAGAAGTCATTGTTGTCGTTCAGTATAAACTGAATTGTCGACACAGGTGAACTGAGTTGCTCTGGATCGGCACCTAAGCTGATTGGTAGGTTGTAAACTTCTCCCGGCTCAACGGAGATGGTTTGTCGTCCATACCAAGTCGCATTTTCTAGTCCAGAAACACTGAGCGTATATTGTTGCTCTTGTTGTGTTTTATTGATGACCTCAAGGTGTAGGTATTCTCAACCAGACCATCACTGTTAACTCTAAACAGTTGGTTACGATCCCTAAGAACACTCAGCCCGCGGGGTCGACGGCCGAAATCTGCACAAAGAACAGGGCAATCATCACTAGTAATACCGAGCCATAGCCTAGCAGCTTTGGTCGCATGACTTTAGTGTGTTTACCTGAGAGGCGGTGCTCGGTGGTGTAGCTGATTAGGCCTTTCTCATAACCCATTCTGTCCATGGTCTTGTCACACGCGTCAATACAAGCGCCGCAGTTGATGCATTCGTACTGCAAGCCATCACGAATATCGATGCCTGTTGGGCACACTTGCACACAAAGATCACAGTCAATACAGTCACCTAATCCCAGCGTTTTTGGATCCGCTTTACGAGAGCGTGGACCGCGAGTTTCACCTCGTTGACTGTTGTAGCCAACAATAAAGGTGTCCTTATCAAACATGGCAGACTGGAAGCGAGCGTAAGGGCACATATGAATACACATGATAGAGCGCATCCAGCCAGCATTCGCGTATGTACAACCGGCAAAAAACAGCACCCAGAATACGGGCCAGAAGCTGGCATTTAAGGTGAAAAAGTCGCTAACGAGCGCGCCAATTGGTACAAAATAACCGGTAAAGGTAAAGCCAGTTGCTAATGCAATCGCCAGCCAAGCAACATGCTTAAGGCCTTTACGTACTATGAGATTCGGACTGAGTTTTCCGCTGTCTTGCTTGCGTCGTTTGTTGGCGCTGCCTTCTAACTTTTCTTCAAACCAGATGTACATAAAGGTCCAGACGGTCTGTGGACATAAGTAGCCACACCATACTCGACCTAAAAACGTGGTGATAAAAAACAGGCCAAACGCGGCCACCATAAACAGTAACGCGAGTAGAGTGAGATCTTGCGGATAAAGTGTGGTGCCAAAAAAGTTAAATTGCTGATTACCAATATCAAGCAATACCGCTTGTCTCTCGCCATAAGGTATCCAAGGTACCAGTGCGAACAATAGGAGTAAAAACCAGCCGCCGTAGCGTCTAAGTTTTTGAAAGGTGCCTTTACTTTCACGAACGTAGATGCGATTGCTGGGGTTAAATCGATCGCCGTTACCTTTGTGGGTTTTGGGGTTGAACGTTTTGGGTGTTACATCCTTTACGTCAATTTTATCCTGACTCATGCTGAGGCTGTCCTTCTAGGGCTGACGGTGCGTTTTGACGCACTCTATCTATTCCGACATTGCTGCGACTCTTTGTTCTGTCCGCAGTATTAAAACCCAGCGATTATAACCCTGATAACAATTTTATTTCTTTAACGCTATCAACCTTTAACAACAAAATTAGCGTCGCCTCATATAAAAAACGACCCTTAGAGAGTCGTTTTTAGAATATTTGGTTATTTGATGATGCCACGGGCCTTCAGTAGAGCGGTTTTGAAATCATCCTCTTGATCTTTGGCTAATCCCGGAATCATTTCGTCTTTCTCGCTATTACGCATTTTTAAGGTGGTAGATCAGCACATCGTCTGTCAGCTCTTCAAGCTTACCTTTGTATCCTGCTTCGTTAGACAGTTTTACAATGAATTCCAGCAAGTTAAGGTCTGGTTCTTTTTGCCATTCTGGGTGTATTAACTCAATCAGTTCATTAACACGGTGGCACTTCATAACTTTCTCCACAATATTTATAAGTATTTTTGAGTAAAAGTACCAAAAATCAGGGCTAATACCAATATATGAAGGAATTGGACACAAAAAAAAGCGCAGGGTGACTGCGCTTTTTATTATGCCGCTTTAACAACTTTAGTTGGAGCTGGTGTTGAAGGAACACTAGGCTCAACAAGCGTCATTGAAGGGCGATTTTTTTCGCGACAAGAGCAGAAGTGAAACCACTGCGACGACGCGACGCACCATTATTTGAGTACGAAAACCTGACGGGAGTTGGGCGCATTTTTTAACCTAACAAGTCAGGCAATTCCATTGCCAATCTAATGGCCTGATTGCTTATGAGAACATTGAAATGACCTTCAATGTCACTCTTTTTTGACTTATGTCACTCCAAATAAACAATCAGGAATAACGATATGCATGCATATCGTGCATAGAATACCATCAAGTTTGTGTGGATTCGATAGCTTAGGGTGAATTGTTTGGTTGTTTTTTCTACAGTGCATTTGTGCGTCGGATATTTGTTTTCTCTACCAAATTGCGATAAAACGGTAGCACTACCTTGGGATATAAATGGATGTGCGTATGTCTTTTTTTAAGAAAACCTTAGCAAGTTTTGGTATTGGCGCCGCGCGAGTGGATTCTGTTCTTCACCAAGAGTACCTCTACCCAGGTGAAACAGCCAAAGTCACGATTCATGTATACGGTGCAAAACCGCTCAGACAGTGGACAACATCAATATGAGGCTTTGTTGTCGCTACATCGATGAGGTAGCACGCAGCAATCACAACAACAGCAATCAACCAGGAACACCGAAGCAGCGAGTATCAAAAACCTTTGCACTGCAAACGTGGAAGTTGCCTTATGCGTTCACCATTGAGCCTGGAGAAACTCGAGATTTTGAAGTGGAACTCGATGTACCTTGGAATACACCAGTCACGATTGGCGACTCTAAAGTATGGTTGGAAACCGGGCTAGATATCGCCTTGGCTGCCGATCCAACCGACAAAGACATGCTGACAGTGCGCCCCGATCCTCTACTTGATGGCATATTCTCTGCGTTAGAAGATCAAGGGCTACGGATTCGTCAGGTAGAATGTGAAGCAGCAAAGGGCTTTGCGATGCCGTTTGTTCAAGAATTTGAATTTGTTCCAACGACAGGGCCT
>ASHK01000136.1 GCA_000695745.1 Vibrio madracius
TAGGTTTAATTGTTGTGTTCAGCAACTTTGCTATCGTCATGATTGGTGCCAAGCTCATGGGACTTGAGCCTGGTTATGCGGCAGGTATTATCTCAGGAAGTTATACCGTAACCGCTGTCATGGGGGTAGCCCAGTCAGCGATCAGCTCCAGGTGCCTTTGTGCCACCCCCAGGACTGAGTGCCGATCAAGTCAGTGCTAATATTGCTGCAGGCTACGCCATCAGTTATGTACTATCGACAGTACTCATTATTCTCCTTATCAAATACCTACCTTCAATGTTCGGTATTGATCCTGTCAAAGCAGGTAAAGACGCGGAGAAAGAGTTCTCTACGGGTGGAGATGAGGAAAAACTGCCTAGTACTTTCGGCTTCTCGGATGTAGGTGTGCTACCGATTGACGTGCGTGCCTACAAAGTGACTCATACTGAGTTGGTTGGCCGTACTGTCCAAGACCTCTACAAACAATTTCCGGACGCTGTTGTGCTTAAAGTGGTACGTGGTGATGAGGTATTGGATGCTTCGAAAAATCCGACCTTGCAGCTAGGTGACGTTATTGGTGTTCGCGGAGAATACAGCGCGCTCATCAAAGAAGGTGAAGCCGATATCGGTAATGAAGTTGATGAGCCACGTGCTCGCAATGTCGATATTGAAGTGGCAGACATTCATGTAGGTAAGTCTGAGCACGCAGGTAAAACCATCGCACAGTTGCATTCTGAAGTTGGCTTTGGTGTCTATTTCAAAGCACTATTCCGTCAAGGTCATCAGCAACCACTCTTACCTCAAACTACAGTAGAAGTGGGAGACGTGGTAAGGGTTGCGGGCTCACAATGGTGTGTCGATCAAACCGCTTCTCAACTCAATAGTGTCCCTATTGTAGAAAGTACAGTCACAGAGACGTTCTACTTGGCATTGGCTCTGTTAGTGGGTTATGTGTTTGGACACTTTAGTGTGACCATTGCAGGTATTCCATTTGCTTTGGGTACATCAGCCGGCTGTATGCTTACTGGTATCGTGTTCTCGTTCTTGCGCACTAGAAATCCAGCGTTTGGCGGTCCAATGAGTGAGGGTGCTCGAAGCTTCTTGCAAGACATCGGCCTAAACTTGTTTGTTGCCGTGCTTGCTGCGACAGTAGGGCCTAAAATCCTAGCATCGTTCCAAGGCATTATCGTGATTAAAATAGCGTTGCTTGGGGTTACCGCTGCACTTGTTCCACCGTTGTTGGCATGGTTATATGGACTTTATGTTCGTAAAATGAACCTGCGATTCTCGCCGGTGCTTGTGCTGGTGGTCGTAATAGCACACCTGCAATGAAAGGTGCACAAGATGCGACTCATAGTGACATGCCTGCGATTGGCTATCCTGTACCATACGCCTTAACTTCGGTCATCGTCTTGATTCTCGGTTATATCGCTATGGTTATCGGCTAATCATTAATATTTAGATGTTAGCTAACCAATGAAAACAAACGGCACTTTTAGTGCCGTTTTTTCTAACGTCATTTTGCAGGCATCATAAAACGCACACCTCAATTTCAGAATAAGTTGACACTATCGACCAAATCCTGCTCAATATCCTGACCGTATGGTCAAAAATTCAAGGGAATGGAAATGAGTGATATTGAGATTGGCTGGCGAGATAGACTGTTTATGAACATCAGCATGCCAATAAAAATGTTGTTACCTGGAATCGTTGGGTGTTTAGGCATTGCTTTGTTGTGCCTATCCAACTTATACGCTCTGGGCGTATTATCGACGGGCGATTCTGTTCAATTATCGTTGTCACCCTTGGTTATTATTGTATTTTCAGTTGTGATTATCGGCTTGATTATGTTCTTGTCAACGGGGATATCCCAGAACATTTTGCCGTCTTCTCAAGCATATTATTGATACGATGCAGCAAGTACAGCGTGGCAACTTGATCATCGATTGGTTTTCTGGACAGGATGAATTTGGCCAAATTGGCTCTGCGGTAGACAGTACGCTCAATAAGTTAGTCTCCCTTATCAATGACGTCGATGGCTCTGTGGAGCAATTGCAACGTTGTACTCATCATATTGAAAGCTCCTCATCCGAATTGGATGCCTTATTCAAAACACAGGTTAATCAGCTCGCGGACACCACATCCGATATAAATAATATTCAGGTTGCTATTAGCCGTGGCGAACAAGAAGCACAGCGTAGCCTCGATGCGAGCCAATCTATTTCTAATCAATTCTTAGCCATACAAGAGAACAACCAACAACTGACTAAAGATGTGGAACAGCTCAGACTCGAAATGGCGGAAGCGAACCAATCCAGCAATGTATTGACTGAAGTATCCATGAAAGTCCGTGATGTATTGCATGTGATTACCTCTATATCAGAACAAACCAATTTGCTCGCGCTTAATGCGGCCATCGAAGCGGCTCGTGCTGGCGAAGCTGGACGGGGTTTTGCTGTGGTTGCCGGAGAGGTTAGAACGCTGT
>ASHK01000137.1 GCA_000695745.1 Vibrio madracius
ATCGATKGAGAGGTCAATCCAGAGCTATCACCAATGCGCTTAGCACAACACCTACAAATCCAGATTATGGGAATAAAAACCTATATTCATGCAACAGCCTGCTCTCAAGCTCAAACGCGAGCTCTAATTGAAGAATTATTCTCTGGTCCTCTATTTAAGCGCCAACAATAAAAGACAAACCCCCACCACGGCTGTCACCAAATGATAGGGGTTTTATTAACTAGTAAGTACCAAAGTCGCTCAGTCTGCTCGACTGTGCTCCTCCGTTGTCACTATTTGGAACGAATAAATATAAGCATCGGCATCATAATGACAAACATCACCCCAACGAGTTGAAAGTGTGAACGTAGGCAACCATCTGCGACTGTTCATGCAGCATCATCTGATATTGCTGCAATGCAAGTGGGTCGGTCATCGAAAGTCCTTGTGATGCAGCCCAGTTTTGTAATGCTGGATTGTAAGTGTTGAATCCCTCACTCAATGCGTGCCATTGCTGCTGACTATCTCGGTACTGGAAGGTAGTGGCAATCGAAATTCCGAACGAGCTACCGACTGTCCGAAAAAGGTTAAAGATACTAGCCCCTGCCACAGACTCTTCTTGTGGTATGGTCAAATATGCTAAGGAGGATAGCGTAGAGAATGTCAACCCTAAACCAAGGCCCTGAATGATACTTGGTACGACGATCCAAAACGTATCTATTTCCATAGAGTACAGGGTCATCAAATACGAACCAATACCGATACATGTCAATCCAAATACAATTTTAAGGCGCGGATCAAATTGTGGATTTAGACGAATGACTAAGATCAGCATACAGGCGGAAGCAATACCTCTTGGTGCCATTAACATACCAGCGGTCGCTACTGGATAGTCGAGTAAACGTTCGAGAAACATTGGCTGCTGGGCCGTAAGCCCAAACATAGCCATCGACAGCACCGCCATCATTAGCGACGACACCATCAAATTCTTATCTCGGAGTAACCACAGTGGAGCAATTGGACTTTTCGTTTTCCAACTGCGATACGCCCACATGATCAACCCCATAACCGACAACACAATCGCCGTTTGAATGATACGGGAATCAAGCCAGTCTTCATCATTGCCTTTATCGAGCACAAACTGCATGGCGCCTACGCCAAGTGCCATGTAACCAATAATCCACCAATCAAAGTTAGGTTTCGATTTATTCGATAAGTGAATGTATTTATAGATAAGCGCCGTACAAACTAAACCGAATGGCAAATTAACATAGAAGATCCAACGCCAGCTAAGATTATCTGTGATCACACCACCAACAACAGGGCCGAGTATAGGGCCAAGCAGAATACCAATAGAGAAGATCGCCATCGCTTTACCTTTTTGTTCAGATGGGTAGATCTGAACCAAGGTAGATTGTGCCAAAGGAATGACCGATGCACCAAACGCACCTTGAATAATACGAAATAGCACCATCTCTTCTATAGAAGTGGCTTGACCGCAAAGTGCACTTGATATTACGAAGCCAATCACAGCCACAATCATCACCTTTCGCTCACCAAAACGAGACACCCAAAAGCTCGTCATAGGAATAAAGATAGCTTCTGCCATACTATATCCAGTCAGCACCCAGGTGATTTGGTCAGCCGTTGCGCCTAATGCTCCCATCATATGTGACAGTGACACATTCGCCACTGTCATATCAATCAACACCATAATGGCAGACAACATGACCGCTATGGTGGCGAGACCTCGTTTATCTGCGGTGATTTGATTGCTCATTGTGCATCACTTTTTAGATCAACCGTCACCTCAACACTGGCACCCACACGAAGTTGGGGAGCATCTTTTGGTACGTCTAGTTTGAGTCGTACTGGGAAACGCTGTTTGATTTTCACCCAGTTACCCGTCGCGTTTTCTGGTGGCATAAGAGAAAACGAGGTACCACTAGCGGGTGAAGCTTTCTACGGTTGCGTTCCACACCAAATCAGGATACATGTCGATTTTGACTTCTGCTTTTTGTCCAGGTTTTAGGTGTGTCAGGTCGGTCTCTTTGAAATTCGCTCTCACCCAATAACTATTATCAATAATGACGGGAAACAGCGTTTGTCCTATAGAGACAATCGTGCCCACATGGGCGCTGACCTCTCCAGATAGTCCATCGACTGGCGAAGTAATATCGGTATAACTTAGGTTGAGTTCAGCCTGAGCTAACTGTGCAGAAGCTTGTTGTACGATGGCCGCTTCTACTCCTTCCTCACCTCGATTTGCAATTGCCTTTTCTACATTTGCTCGCGCTTGTTCTAAGCTTGCTTGAGCATTTGCGAGCTTGTTTTTCGCCGTATCTAGATCTTGTGGAGAAGCTAGCTTACGGCTAACCAACGAATCCGTACGCTTATATTCAATCTGTGCTTCACTGAGATTCGCTCGTGCGGCATCTAGACCCGCGACCGCTTCCGTCACCTGTTTGTCTGCCACATCGTGTTGCTGCACGGCTAACTGATAAGCCGCTTTGGCTTGCTTGACAGCCAATAGATAAGGACGTTGGTCAATCTTAAGAAGCAAGTCACCTTTGTTGACGCGCTGAAAGTCCGCAACTTCAACAGAGACAACCTGTCCTTGTACCTGAGGCGCAACCGATAAGATTTTCGCCCTCACATACGCATCTTCGGTACTTGGGTGACTATCCGAATAGAGCCAAGACCAATAAAGCGCGCCAAAAACCGCTGCACAAACAAGTAGAAAAGAGAATTTTCGTTAAACCAGAACGGGAAGACTTTTTTTGATCAGAGTTATCACTCATTGACATAACCTACCTTTATATTTATGTGATCAGTGTAGGATTTTTTTATCCTTCAAACAACAAGATGCATTGAAATTTTATTAACCACTTTTACCGATTGAAAT
>ASHK01000138.1 GCA_000695745.1 Vibrio madracius
TCCGATTCAGTTCTATTGCGATGTCGGTAGCGGTGTGGATTCTTATTCCAGTATTTTCTGTTGCGTTCTCTAAACGAAGTAATGTTTGGGTGGTGAGTATTATTGGTTTGATTGTTCTAACGCTCACCGTCGGTATTATGTTAACGCAGGCGGCAGGGAAATTGAGTGGCACGCCTATGGTGACATTAGTGCAAGCGTTCTCAGTGTTTGTTGCATGGTATGCAGCACGAAACTGGAAAGGCTCAACCGAACATAGCTGGTGGTCACTGGCACTGATATTACCCATTTGGGCGGCGGGATTACCTTATGCTGCATTAGTCTCTTTATGTATGACGGGAATCTTAGCGTCGATGGAGAGTTTAGGAAGGCTCAAAACGTTCCGCTGGAATAAACTGTTCTGCTGGACACTGCCAACGGTCGGATTTGCTGCTTTGGTTGTAGTGCCATCGGTTGATGTGCCGAAACCGGTCTTTGTGGTTTGGCTGTGCCTACTGGGTACTGCGTGGATGACAGACTATATTCTGAGTATCGACGAGGAACAGCAAGAACCTTAGCGGTCACATGTTATACGAGATAAAGCGTCGATATTGACTACAGTGTCGGCGCTTTGACTATTCTATAAGCACTTAATCTACTTGAAGAACAAATTTGTAGTGATGTCCTTGCATTCATCGTCACGATACCTGATAATCCTCCCACGCTTTGCAACAGTAACCCTTTACTAAGCAAGCTACAAAATCTATGGAGGCCCTGGTCCTCCCGCAACAATAGCTCGTGAACTCGGTCAGGTCCGGAAGGAAGCAGCCGCAGCGAGTGACTTGTGTGCCGGGATGTGGCTGGGGCTTCCACCCATCTGAAGCTTTCTTTTTTCTATTCAAGAACTTAATTCCTTATTTTTTCGAGCAAGCTCGCAAATTCATGTTGGTACATAAAGTAGGTACACAGCATGCGATATCTTCGGATCACACCCACTGGTATTTGGACTTTTCGTTATCGTATTCCTGAACGTTTTCGTTGGTTGTTTGAACATCGCCATGAAATTAAGCGTTCGTTGGGTCGAGTGTCAAAGACAGAGGCAATAGCGAAAGGTCTGCAACTTGAGTTGGAGCTCCGAACGAAGATGGCGACAGATCCCCAACAACCCGACACAACCAAATTTGATTTAAACGAAGACTTACTTTCTGAATGTCCATGCAGCCATTGGTACAATCTTTAGTATCGTGTCACGACTGAGTTTCATTTATAAGAATCTAACCACATTTCAATCTTTGAATACTAAATAGTGATTTAGTTAGAATTTTAATGAGTTTGCTAGAGTTACGATTGGTTGATTTCTACTAATAGGAGTTGGTCATTATGAAGATGCGTAATATTTTTGTTGCTATGTCTGTGCTGTGTGCCGTTACTTCTACTGACTGTTTTAGTGATGGGGGGCAGGGTTTTCAAAAAAATAAGCCATACTCAGGGCGAGAAGTCGGGTATGTGATTAACGAGCATGAAAGACTTCATTTAATATTTATGCGAGAAGAAGAGAAGCTTGCACGTGATGTTTATATCAATTTAAGTATGAAATATCCTGATGTCAGTGTTTTTGAGAAAACCTCTACTTCTGAAGCCCTTCATGGTAGCAAGGTACTGAAAACTCTCAATAGGTTCAGCATTGATGATCCTGTAGGTGATGACAATGTTGGCGTTTTTTCCAGTAAGGAGTTTGGGCAATACTTTACAGATAAATATCAGAAGCTAACAGAAATGGGAGCGATTAGTGAACTTGATGCGCTATACGTTGGAGCTTTAATTCAAGAGACTGAGATGAAAGAGATCAGGACTTGTCCACAAGTAATTATTGACACGGCAGAGTCGATTAATACATCCAAAGATTGTGGTTTAGTGCATACGGATAACCGCGCAATAAGTTCACTGTATGATTATCTGCTGAAGGGTTCGGAAAAGCACCTAAGAGCATATGTAAGGAATATAGAGAAATACATTGGTGAAGGTGCTTATCATGCCCAAGAAATTTCTCAATTAGAAGTGAATGAGATTCTTAATAGATGAGAAGAAATACTGTCTACGGTTAAATATACTTACCCGTAGGCAGATTAACCATTTATTAAATGGTTAATGAGTTAAATAGTATGTAGATACTATTGAAATACATGTGAAGCATTATTGGTGCCAAAAGGCCTAGGTGTCTCTCTCTAAAATAGCCTAATATTAATGACGGAATAAAGGTTAGTATAGCTATTTCAATGGGAAGGTTAAGAATGTGCATTGTCGAAAACAAACTGGAAGTTGTAAAATTTGCAAGGCTTATCTTGCAGGTGACGTTTTTAAACGTGCTTCTTTTTAACAATTCGCCCTGAATGGCTCCTCTAAATATGACTTCCTCGAAGAAAGGATATAAAACGACTAGTTTTATAATATATAGAGATGAGGTTATTTGATTTGAGAACCATGTGGTAGGTATGCTTAACCAGAATCCACCGCCAATGAATAGACTAAGCAGTAAGGTGTATTGTATCTGGGAGTCTTTAGCTAGATTTGCGCATTTTGTTATTAAATGATGCATATTATTCCCATAGGGTGGCACGATGACAAAGAAATGTGTTCATAATAATGAGCAGGGGTATTTGGTAATAGCCCCTGCTCGCAGAACGGAAATCTATGAGTTGTTACTACCTCTTCGCTTAATCAACCAAAGTGATGATATTAATGCCATTAAAGGGAGTGTCGGATCGAAAGGTGAGTTAGGATCACCCATTGCACAGCCACCTTTGCGAGTACTTTGTGAAACATTATCGTCGTCTAAAAATTCATCCACACGAACGGTAACCACGCCTGTGTTGGACTTTAATCCATCCTGTTCAACTTCATAAGTAAATTGTTCAATGCCAGTAAAGCCTGATGCTGGTGTGTACATAAGAACATTTTCATCACCGACTTGTGCGTCTCCAGTTTTTGGTTTATTGCTAATTCTCATTTGCAGCATATGTTGCTTATCACTGTCGTAATCATCATTAGCTAGCACGTCTATCATTACTGGTGTTTCCTGTGGAGTCATTACGTTGTCGTTGTGTGCTACAGGTGCCCCCAGGACAACATCTGGATTGACCAGCACCTTAATAGTGCCAACGTTTGAAGTTGCCGTATCACCGAGCGTTATGCTTGTGGCCGTTATCGTGTATTTAACCGCATCATAACCAGTGAAGTAGTCTGCTGGGGTGTAAGTAATGATGAATTCGTTTACAGGAGTACCGTTACTGTCAATGATCTGGTCACCGTTTTCATCGAGAGATGCCTTTTTAGTCACCACAGCTTCGCCGTTGTATGGTTCTTCAACAATATTTACAGCTAAGCTATTCTTATCTAAATCCGAATTCGTTGAGATCAGTTGACTATTGAAAGTATCATTTATCAGCGGACTCACCTCTACAGGAGTGACTAACTCTGTTTTGACGAAATCATTGACTGCATTGATGACGTTATTTTGGGTTTCGTATATGTATAAAGCAGGTGCGTTATTTTTGTCACCCTCCATCCACTGAGGTTCTTCACTGCCGGGAGCGCCAGCAAAGACATCATCAATAGATCTTGCCGTAACTCGAAGAGTGATACTGTCAAATATGGGTTGATTATTTTCATCTAGGAGTTGTTCGCCGATTGTGATGAATATGTCTGTATTCACTCCTGCAAGATCATCGCTAGGAATCGTTTCGTATCTAATGATGTTAGTTGGGTCTTCTCCTGGAATCACCTTGCCGAGTCGTTTGTCTGCCCACTCGTTAAGTTGGGTGGGTGGGATTATGCCAAAATTATCATCTAAAGTTTTAGGATCTCCGTCCAAACCAGAGCGTCCAGACCGCCAGTTTTCGCCATCCCAAATTGCAACGACGCCATCGGGTTCTGCTTCCACATCATTGGTGCGCCAAAACCCTATGACATGAGGGACTTTGCTATTAGGTAGCATGTACCCAAGCATGTCGTGAGGAATGTTCATGCCATGTTCATCATTGACGCTAAAGAAATTTCTGGTTATTGAGCCAATAATACCATCGTTAACCTGCAGGCCACTATCGATACTCTGAGCTTTAAATTTAGCGTCAACACTATAAATAGGGCTCATGAAGCCAGCGGCTTTATGGTCGAGAAAGCCCACATCGAATCTTGGTCGAACGCCATCATCAAACAGCTTGGGTGCAAATGTAGCAAAACGAGAATTTTTCCAGACGTCGACATCGGGTGCGGAACCAGTTCGGCCATCGAAAAACTCACGCGGTACAGCGTTACGCATTTCAAAACCCACACCATGCTCTTCAAATGTTAGAGGCTGGAAATCGTCTCCGATACCAGTGCCAAGCTCAAATTTATAGCTTGCAACACGCTTGCCTGTATCGTTCCTTACTTTTTGAATAACGCGATATAGCCGACCAACACCATACTCTTCTCTAAATTGCTCTATGGTGTTTTCTTTATTTGAGCCGCCGTTGGAACCACCGTTGGAGCCGTTAATAGAACCGTTGGCTTCCTCTAGAGAGGGGTCTGTGAGTCCTTTATAGCGAATGTCTTTTGTCCCGAGATCGAAAACTAAATCTACAGGTGTTTCAGTTTCTGTTAGTTGGAAGAAGACCCTTTTTGAGCTACCTTGTGCGTCGTTACACGCTTTAGACACGATCGTATCAGGGAAGGTTGGATGTGGCATTTCACCGGAGGCCATTATGCAGTTATGGTATTTGTAATCTAAGTTGTCATTTACAACTTGGAGCCCCGGAGGTTTCCCACTGCCGTTATCTAGTTCCCATGTTATGTATGCAACGCTGTTTTCGCCCCCATTCGGTAATTCCACTTTTCGCAGCCTCTGCATCTTGTTTAGTTTTATAGATGTAAGTTTTGGCTGTTGCTCCGCTAAATCCGTCTACGGTATCATCAACAGTGAAAGCATTGTCTTGATTCCATCGTGATAGGATTGGTGCGGGAACATCCAAATATAGATTTGGGGTTGCGTTTTTTGCAGTACTATCTTTCACTCCAAGCATTGCAGCGATAACAAACAAAGGGATGCAAACTATCTTGGAAATATCATTGGACTCGAACTTATCCATAATGTAGCTCCTTGCTTTTGATGTATCTTAAAACCCACATTTATCTCAACCTAAAACTGCTATTGACTAGCTATATACGCTGATGGCGTTTTAGATTAAACATGATTGTAATATTGTGGGGTTATTAAAATGCGATAATGCTCACGTGATAAT
>ASHK01000139.1 GCA_000695745.1 Vibrio madracius
TAATGAGACAGTTCGTTAGGTCTTATGGATAGCAACTAGCAAACAGAAATAATGGCGTCGCATTACTTTGGATTAGTAATGGTTGTTATTTTTGTTTTTATTTTAATTTGTGCTTTCTCGTTGAGAAGGTGTTGGTTGAGCGTTAGGTTGTTGTACGTTCACCTGATTGTTGATGTGCCCTTCGGGTACAACGTTATGAGGTGTCATTATGAAAAAACTACTATCTTTGGCTGCAGTATTAGCAGCAGTACCAATGGTGTCATTTGCCCAATATGACAATATCTATGGTAACGGTGGAATTGAAACTGCCCCATTTGCCAGCAAGGCAGAAGCCATAGCAGCAGCAGAACAGGCAGAGCAGGGTTTAGAAGCTATGCCTTCTCATGAGCTGGTTTATGTACTCAGAACTCCTCATAAAGAGTTGAAACACAACAGTCTGAAAATCGTTAATACGGAAGTGAAAACACGAGAAAAAAAACGGTATGTACACTGGTTTTGTTGATGTCGAATATCGCTTCTCCCGTTATGATTAATACTCATTTTCTCTAGCGAAAAGTAAAAGCCACCGTAGGTTCGGTGGCTTTTTTGATGTTAATGCAATGTCGCACTCTTAGTGGTCGTGTGCTGCGCCTGCACCTTTCGGATAGCGGATTGACTCAACCATCTCTTGTACTTCTTTCGGTACTTCGGCGGTGAACTTGTTAACGATGATAGAAACCGTAAAGTTCAAACACATACCTAGAGTACCGATGCCTTCTGGACTGATTCCGAATAACCAGTTATCAGGCGTATTTGCTGCAGGGTTTACAAACTTGAAGTAGATGATGTAAGCCGCAGTGAACAAGATACCGGAAAGCATACCTGCGATCGCACCTTCTTTATTCATCTTCTTATAGAAGATACCTAGGATAATCGCAGGGAAGAAGGAAGCCGCTGCTAAGCCGAAGGCGAATGCTACTACCTGAGCCACGAACCCTGGTGGGTTGATACCTAGGTAACCTGCACCTATTACGGCGAGTGCGGCGCCTATCCGGGCATACATCAATTCTTGCTTATCGGTCATGTCGGGCTTAAACCCTTTCTTGAGCAAGTCGTGCGAGACGGCCGTTGAGATAACAAGTAGTAGACCTGCTGCGGTAGACAGTGCGGCGGCAAGACCACCAGCAGCCAGCAATGCTACAACCCAGTTTGGTAATTGAGCAAGCTCTGGAGAAGCCAGTACGATGATGTCACGGTTAATCTTCATCTCATTGCGCTCATCGCCTGAGTAGAACATTCTGCCGTCACCGTTCTTATCTTCCCAACCTACTAGACCAGTGCTTTCCCAGTTTTTGTACCAGCTTGGCGCTTCAGCTGCTGCGACACCTTTCATGTCTGGGCCGTTGATCGTGTCAATCATGTTAACACGAGCGAAGGCTGCTACCGCAGGCGCTGTGGTATAAAGTAGCGAGATAAAGACCAGTGCCCAACCTGCTGAGATACGTGCATCTTTTACGCGAGGTACTGTGAAAAAGCGAATAATAACGTGGGGTAAACCTGCAGTACCAACCATCAATGCCGCACAAATAAAGAAGACATCGACCATACTCTTCGAGCCATCAGTATAGGCGGTAAAGCCAAGCTCTTGAGTCAGTCCATCAAGTTTATCCAGCAAATAAGTTTCCGACCCTGAAATAGTCGAGCCAAAGCCCACTTGTGGGAAGACAGAGCCAGTCATCATCAGTGAAGTAAATACAGCTGGTACTAGGAAAGCAAAGATTAGTACGCAGTACTGAGCTACCTGTGTATACGTGATGCCTTTCATTCCACCCATGACCGCGTAGAAGAAGACGATCGCCATACCGATAACGATACCAAGGTTAATGTCGACTTCTAGGAAACGAGAGAATACAACACCAACACCACGCATCTGTCCTGCCACGTAAGTGAAAGAAACGAAAATTGCGCAGAATACGGCTACCATACGTGCCGTTTTAGAGTAGTAACGATCACCGATAAAGTCAGGCACGGTAAATTTACCAAACTTACGTAGGTAAGGCGCGAGGCAGAGAGCCAGCAGAACGTAACCACCGGTCCAACCCATTAGATACACCGCACCATCGTAACCGATGAACGAGATGATGCCTGCCATTGAGATAAACGACGCTGCTGACATCCAGTCCGCTGCGGTTGCCATCCCGTTTGCCACCGGGTGAACACCCCCGCCAGCAACATAGAATTCACTTGTTGAACCTGCACGTGCCCATATCGCGATACCGATATAGAGTGCAAAAGTGATACCAACAAGAATAAACGTCCAAGTTTGAATATCCATTAGTGTGCCTCTTAGTCTTCCTGTACGTTATATTTCTTGTCGAGAGCGTTCATTCGAGCGACATAAACAAAAATCAGTGCAACAAAGGTATAGATTGAACCTTGTTGTGCAAACCAGAAGCCCAGTTTAAACCCGCCAAATTGAATCGCATTGAGTGCGTCAACAAACAGGATTCCTGCCCCGTAAGATACGAGGAACCAAACCGCTAATAGGGATCCCATGATTCCTAGATTTTCCTTCCAATAGGCTTGAGCTTGTTCTGATGATTCGAACGCCATGGCCTTCTCCTTTTGTGTGATGTTAACGTATTGTTACGTTTAATAAGGTAGCAGGCTAAAAGCGATAACTCAGTGCAACTTTAGTCGACTGAAGAAAAAGATTAAGGTTATAAGAAACAGTATCTTGTCTGGATTTAAGCTGAAAAGTGTGATGTTAATTTGATGTTAAATTAGCCAAAAGTCTAATGTTTATCGATAAGATTGGAAATAAAAGTTATTGAATTAGGTGAGAATCCATTGGAAATGTGGCGTGAAACCACTCTCAGAGCACGAAATAACCGGCTCTGAGTTAAGGGGGGGGTGAATAGAGTTATGGGATGGTATGACTTAGCTGTCAGATTCCATTTGCTGCAATAGAATCACAGCTTGGGTACGATTCTTCACACCAAGCTTTCTAAATATCGCCGTCATATGTGCTTTGATTGTGGCTTCAGAGACATTCAAATCATAAGCAATTTGCTTGTTCAGTAAGCCATCAGACAACATGCCGAGTACTTTGTATTGTTGTGGAGTCAGTGTCGCCAGTTTTTCCGCAAGATCGTTATTCTCAGCACTATCAATCAATAACTCAGCAGGGAAGTAAGGTTCTCCATTCAATACTTGATTCAAAGCATTAATCAGCTCTCGCATGTCACTGGATTTAGGAATAAAGCCGAATGCACCATGCGTTTTAGCTTGAGACACGATACTTGGCTCTTCACTGGCAGAGATAACGACAACCGGAATATCCGGATAGTCGGCACGTAGGTGAATAAGCCCGGACATGCCATTAGCGCCTGGCATTTTAAGGTCAAGCAAGATTAAGTCGGGTTCGTCATTCTTAGCCAGTAATCCAAGTAGCGAATCTAAGGAGTCCGCTTCTAGTAGATTGGCACCACTTATCGCCATGTGCACTGATTGGAACAGTGCATTTCTAAACAGAGGATGGTCATCGGCGATAATGATGGTGTAGCTAGGTTCCATAACATCTCAACTTTTTACGAAAGTGTTAATTTATATTATTAATTCAGACGGCTTTTTGAACAAATGAATCAAGGCAAAACTCTGATGAGAATCGAATTTTTATTATCAATCATGGGTCAAAGTATCAATTAGCTGATTTTTACGAAGATGTTGCAAAAAGTCTTCAGCAGCAACAAAGCCGGTCAGGCGAGCGACAGGAATCGCATTTCCATTGGCATCCCAAAATTCAATGGTGGGGAGTCCCAGGACATCCATTGCTTTAAGCAACTCAATATCTTGTGGTTGGTTTTTGGTGACATCAGCTTGAAGTAACACAAACTGAGACAGCACGGGCTCGACCGAAGCATCGTGGAAGGTATATTTCTCAAACTCCTTGCAAGCCACGCACCAATCAGCATAGAAATCGAGCATGACAGGCTTTCCTGCTTGCTTAGCTTTAGCGAGCTCTGCGTTGAGTTCTGCCACATTACTGATTTGGATAAAACGAATGGATACTTCGCTGCCAATATTCTTGCTAGGGGTTCCAAACCAGTGATCGAGTATAGGTTGTGCGGAAGCAAATAAGCCTAAGATAGCAAGTATCCCGACACAGCTTTGCTTCCAGCCGCCAAAGGGTAGTGCATTTTTTTGATGATACAGCCAACCAAAGGCCGCAATACCCAGCAATGACCAAAGTACGCTGCTCCAAAACTCAGGTAGTAACCTTTCTAGTAGAAAGATTGGTGCGGCGAGTAGGACAAAGCCAAACAGGACTTTGACGCGTTCCATCCAACTACCCGCTTTGGGTAGTAGCTTATTGCCAAAGACTGCCGCAGCGATAAGTGGGATACC